>JANOLM010000125.1:0-16096 GCA_031419815.1 Bacteroidia bacterium | reverse complement strand
CAGTTGCCCGATGTCCACTATGACATTCAAGGCCGGAGTTGAAGAAGCGATTAAGCGGTCGGTGCCAGAAATCAAAGTCATTGAAGTTGTCAACCTGATGCACGTTTAGGGTTACCCCAACATTCATTTCCTGATTAAATCTTAGTTTAAACTGCACGTTAATATGAGGCGTATGTTTCTTAGTCTGGCATGCAATTAACTTTCTAAATTGCAGTTATAAGTCATCATGCGCTCATGAGAAAAATCGCACTATTTCTCCTTATTATTTCAAGTACCCTAAGACTATCCGCTCAAGAGCGTTGCGCTGCTGTGGCCTATAAAAAGATGCAGCAAAGCAATCCAAAGCTGGAAAGCGAAGAGCAATTTGAGCAATGGATTCAAAAAAAAATAACAGAGACCAATAAAAAAACATTTAGCATAGAAAGAACGAGCGCCTCACCCAACATCATTCCGGTTGTCGTTCATGTAATTCACAATGGAGAGCCAATTGGCACGGGGTTTAATATTTCAGATGCACAAATCATTTCCCAGATCAACGTTCTTAATAAAGACTATCAGCGACTGAATGCCGATGCCAATCAAACCCCTACTGAATTTCAGTCCGTGGCGGGTGCATTTGATGTGCAATTTGTATTGGCCAAACAAGACCCTGAAGGACTGCCCACCAATGGGATTGTAAGAAAAAAAGGCACTAAGACGGGATGGGCGATGGCCAATGATACTCAATTAAAATCTCTTAGCTATTGGAATTCGAATGATTACCTTAACATTTGGGTCACCAATATTGATGATCCCAATAATTTCGTTGGCTACGCCAAATTTCCAATCTCCGATTTACCCGATCTTAATAATTCGCCTAATGATCCTTTGACGGATGGTGTGGTGATAACCTATGATGCATTTGGCTCAGTTGATGATGGATCTTTTAATCTCGATCCGAAATTCAACAAGGGAAGAACAGCAACACATGAAATTGGCCACTTCTTCGGATTATATCACATTTGGGGAGATGATAGCGGAGCCTGTTCGGGTACTGACTATGTAGCTGACACCCCTAACCAGGGAAACAATTACAACGGACTATGTCCCGTTCACCCAAAAGTTTCGTGTGCATCCAATGATATGTTTCAAAACTACATGGACTATACAAATGATGCCTGCATGAATATTTTCACTGCAGGCCAGGTCAATAGAATGAATATTGTTTTACAAAACAGTCCGCGAAGGGCAACCTTGCCCACCTCTAAAGGCGCAACGATCCCACCAGTTTTTTCACTCGATTTGGGAATAAAAGCAATCGTTTCTCCAAGTATCACCGCTTGCCCAGGTTCAAATGTTCCAACTCTAAAAATTCGCAATTATGGAACTAACCAAATCACATCCGCAAAGATACAAGTGAAACTCAATGGAATTATTTCAGAAACCAAAGACGTTACAATCAATCTCTCAAACCTGGAGGAAGTCGATGTCACATTCAATGTGATTGGCCTATCATCAGGAAGCACGAATCAGGTTAATTTTGAAATTATTCAGGTGAATGGACAGGTTGATGGAAATACAAACAACAATTTAAAGGCTCAGACATTCACAACGCCACAGACCTCAGCACTTCCTCTATTGGAAACATTTAATAGCGTACCAGCCGATGGTATACCATCAGGTTGGTCAATTCAAAATCCGGATGGGTTAATTAAATGGCAAAATATTAATTCTCCTGTTGATGGGATACCTAACAAATCCATGTTTATCAATCTACTGGACTATCAGGAGGAAGGAGCGGTCGATCGATTAATTTCACCGGTCATGGATTTTTTAAATTTACCAAGTGCAACACTAAGATTTGACAGAGCCTACGCACAGTTTCCAGGCGTGACAAGTGATATACTACGAGTTCTAGTGACTACTGACTGTGGAGCCAATCTAAACCAGGCCGTTGAGATTTTTAACAAGTCTGGAGGTGCACTCGCTACCTCAGCGAATAACACAAGTGCATTTGTACCCAAACTCCAATCGGAGTGGGCAACAGAAATTATTCCACTGTCTCAGTTTAAGGGCAATCCAAACGTACAGCTTGTTTTTGAAGTTATTAACGGCTATGGTAATAACATATACCTCGACAATGTGCAAGTTCTAACAACCGAGTTGGTGGATTTGGCCCTGGTCAAAATTAATAGTCCCTCTCCAGTGATTTGCATAATAGATCCATCTCCTTCCGTGCAAGTAAAAAACTTTGGAAGCCAGACTATTACCAGTTTCAAAGTATCATCAATTATCAGCGGTATCGTAAAAAGTCAGACCTTTAGTAATGTGTCAATTAAACCTGGTGATGAACTAACGGTAACTCTTAATAAACTTTCGTTAAAGCCTGGAACTAACATCATCCGGTTTGAACTATCGGAGCCCAACAGCTCGGCTGATGCGAGATCGGATAATAATATACTTGAATTGAAATCTATCGTAAACGAAACAAAAAGTGGCATCCCTTTGCGGGAAAAATTTGAAGGGAGTTTCCAGTCGTCATGGACTACAGTAAGTCAGGGTGACCAAAAAAACTATAATGTTGCGGCTACTAACTTTGGAAAATCCATCATCTATCCAGGATTCACTAATTCTATCAAGGGCGAAGAAGCATGGCTAGTAAGTCCTGTGCTAGATATTTCCAGAACCTCCAAAGCAAGTTTGATTTTCAATGTAAGTTATGGTAAAAGATCGACAGCAAATGAACGCTTGCGTATACTCGCATCCACAGATTGTGGCATCACGTTTCCAACAACTTTATTCGACCAAACCGGAGACTCATTTTCAACAACATCTACATCACAATCCTGGATTCCTGTTACGGTTAGCGATTGGAAAAGCCAATTCCTTTACCTGGACGATCTCATTGGTGAGGAACAAGCACGGCTGGCTTTTATCGTAACCAACGACAATGGGAATAATCTTTACCTGGATAACATTGAATTTTTCATTGACGATGATCCAAGTCCTGTGCAGATCAGTTCTCTTTTTAAAGTTTACCCCGATGAAAATTCCAGTTCTTCTTTCAAAATAACCTTCAATCTTCCCGAAAAGGAGAATGCTCGTCTTCAGGTTTATAACCTTATGGGACAAATTGTTGTAGACAACATTTTACCTGAAACACTCAACCAAACCTACACAATTGACTTCAGTGGCCAGGCTAATGGACTTTATATTGTGAAGGTGCAAACGAACACCGAAATAGGCGCAACCAAAATCTTTTTAACCCGGTAGCATAGTCGAAATAGTTAATCGTAAATCAGTGGTTTAACTATTAACTTTTAACTATTAAACCTTCTACGGATAACGGATTAACGGTTATATTTGATGTTGATAATTATTTGTGAATGACAAAACTTAAAGTAGCCATCCTCTATGGCGGACGCTCAGTAGAACATGGCGTATCCATTAATTCTGCCCGCAACATTGCTGAGTATCTTGATAAAAATAAATTTGAGCCCATCCTGATCGGGATTTCTACAACAGGCGTATGGCATCTCACTTCTACTGTTAGCAAAGACATAGAGGCAGGCGAAAAATTAAGCCTGCAACTTAATCCCAAATCTCCAGGCTTTGTTACGGAAAAAGGGGTTGTTCATAAATCGGATGTGGTCTTTCCTGTGTTGCATGGAACAGATGGTGAAGATGGAAGCATTCAAGGTTTGCTTCAGGCTATGAGTCTGCCCATGGTAGGCACAGGAGTGCTTGGCTCTTCTATGTCCATGAATAAATTGGTGGCAAAAAAAATATTACAAGAGGCCGGTTTGCCTGTGGCCAAATTCCTTTATTATTATTTTGAAGATAGCGATCAAATAAGCTTTCAAGAGATACGTGATGAACTTGGGCTTCCGTTCATGATTAAATCAGCAAGCCTTGGATCATCGGTGGGTGTATCCAAAGTAAAAAGTGAAGCCGATCTTAAAAAAGCTGTAGATGAAGCTTTCAAATACGATGACTGCCTGCTGGCAGAAGAGTTTATAAAAGGCCGTGAGATCGAATGCGCCATCCTTGGTAACACTCCTGCGCAGGCATCCTTGCCGGGCGAAATCATTATCAGCAGCAAATATGAGTTCTATACATTTGATGCCAAGTATGTTGATGGCGAGGCGGTGAAGATTGATGTACCAGCGAAATTGGAAGCCGGTATTGCAGAAGTTATCCGGCAACATTCGTTAAAAGCTTATCAGGCATTGAAGTGTGAGGATTTTTCACGAGTAGATTTATTCCTAACCGAGGACGGGCGCGTATGTGTAAATGAAATCAATACCATTCCGGGGTTTACCAATTCAAGTATGTTTCCTATGATGTGGAAAGAGCGTGGCATTTCATTTACTGATCTGATCACAAAACTTATAGAATTTTCGCTCGAGCGAGCCAAACGTTCATCACGAATTCAAAAGGATTTTCAATCAGAATTAAAGTTTTAATTGTATGAAAAGAAAAATTCCTTTTCAGGACAACACGTTGGGCTCTGCACTCGCCAACATGATAATTGTATTCAGTATTTTATTACTGCTGAGTGTCTCCTATTTTTATATTTATTTGCCCAATTCTACTAATCATGGCGAAACCGTTACAGTTCCCGATTTGAAGGGAATGAAAATAGAAGAACTCGATTCTTTCTTAGCCCAACACAAACTACAATACGAACTAAACGATTCAGCCTACTCAAGTGATTTCCCTCCTCTGACCGTAGTGAGACAATTTCCAAAAGAGGGTTCTTCCGTTAAGGAAGAACGCAAAATTTATATTTCCATCAATCGGGTTTCACCACCTACTGTGCCCATCCCCGATTTAGTAGATCGGTCACGAATAAATGCAGAAGTAGTTTTAAAAAGCAACGAACTTACAAGAGGAAGGATACTTTTTGAACCTAGTCCGTTTCTAAACCTTGTTAAAGAACTCCGCTACCAGGGCAAACCAATCGCTGCAGGTGTGCGCGTGCCAAAAGGGTCGGTGATTGATTTAGTGATTGGTGATGGAAATGGCTCCGCTGATTTTACCATCGGCAACCTTGTGGGTGATGCGTATGAGCAAGCATTATTTAAAATCAATGGATGGAACCTTCACCTTGGCGATGTGGAGATTCCTGAAGGCATTGATACTACAGGCATTGTCCCTTTCGTTTACAAACAATTGCCGTTACCTGGAGATTCGGTGCGCGTAGGTGACCCTGTTACACTTTGGCTTGCACCAAAAGGATATAAAGAACCTGAAGAGGAGATTGAGGAACAATAGGCAAATAAAATAGTAGGCAGTAAGCAGTTGGCAGTAGACAAAGCTGTTGATATATTTCCTCCGATTAACGATTTAACGATTACCGTGCGAAGGACACTTTTTATTACTTTTCTAATACTACTGGCGGGTAATTCTTTTGCTCAACTTCATATTTTTTCTATACCGAAAGAAAGAACCATAAAACTTCCCGTCTCCACTCCCATCAATGCCCGCGCAAAAGAGTTGGCGGGTAGCCTTCCTTTCTGGGATGATTTCTCCTATGCCTCTCAATCCGAAGTTTATCCGAATGATACACTTTGGCAACATGGAAAATCGGTATGGACAAATAACGGGACTGGGATTAATCCACCATCATTAGGAGTTGCTACATTTGATGGAATTGATTCCTTAGGCAAACCTTACAGCGTAAACGACATACTGGCCAAAGGAATTGCAGATCAACTGGTCTCTCGGCCGCTGCGAATGGATTTAGTTGAGGCTGCGAACCGTGGAACAGTTTTCCTGAGTTTCTATTTTCAATTTCGTGGCAATGGTGAACCGCCCGATGCTGGCGATCAGTTTATTATTTCCATTAAGAACGATAAGGGAAAATGGGACATCATTAAAGTGATTGAAAATGATGGCACATTGAAAAATGATGTGTTCTATTCTACTATTTTGCCCATAACTGGCAATCAATATTTTCACGATAAATTTCAATTCCGATTCCAAAGTTTTGGAAGATTGTCGGGGCCTTACGATACATGGAATCTGGATTATGTCTATTTGAATAAGGGACGGTCATTAAGTGAGACCACCTCATTTCCAGACCGAACGATTACCGCACCGTTGACTGCTATCTTTAATGGCTATTGGTCAATACCCTTGAATCATTTTCGGGATGCCCCTGGCACTTCAATCTCACCACCTCTATTAGCATTACATAATTTGGAATTCCTTCCAGGAAACGGCAATAGAGATGATGAGCAAACCATCAATTATAGTTCGTCCGACTCAATACTTTATTATAAGAATGAAATAAAGGAAAGTTTTGGCCACAACCTTAACAACACTACTCCCGTTCCGGCTTTGCTTCCGTTAGAATTCAGGGTTGTAAAAACAGAAAAACCACCCATGCTTACAGAATTATCTCCATTGGACACTAGAGTTGTTATTAGCCTTAAAATGTGGGTTAATACAAGCGACAACATCTTGCCCTCAACAGATCCTAACAAAGAGAGTGGAGATTATAACTTGAAGTATAGCCCAATAGATTTTCGGAACAATGATACCACCAGAGCCGAATATACTCTATCCGACTATTACGCTTATGATGACGGAACTGCAGAATATGGTGCCTCTCTTGTTCAACCGGGTTCGCAGTTGGCCTATCTTTTTGAACTACGCACCACTAAACCTGATACGATAGTAAGAGTTGACTTATACTTTCCCAAGTTTGGCGATGAAACAAGTCAGGTGATGCAGTTGCAGATTTTACGTGACTTAACCAATAGTCCTGGGTCTCTGTTCTACACTGAAAACATAACTATCCAACGCTCACAGCAAAACAAATTCTGGAGACATGAGCTTATCCGACCCATTGGAGTTACCAAGCAATTCTATATTGTTTTGAAGCAGACCTCTTCCTCCATCATCGCTATCGGACTAGATAAAAATACTGACTCCGGCCAAAAGATGTTTTTCAATTCCAATGGCAACTGGATTCAAAATGTAACTGTAAAAGGTAGTTTGATGATAAGGCCTGCCTTTGGAAAAGGCGATAGCCTTACCACTGCAATACATGAACCAAAAGAAATGGCACAGCGGGCTTACCCCAATCCAAATAATGGTGTCTTCTTTATTCCGGCATCCTCAGAACGCTTATATGTTTTTGATATGACGGGCAGACTGGTTGCGCATGAAGAGTCAATCGATGGGGATCAAAAACGCATTGAGTTGAAATCTCTGATAAGGGGAATTTACATTTTGAAAATCTTTAAGCGCGAAGAAATCTACACGCAAAAGATTATGGTGCAAGACTGATGGTATTCAGTGATCAGGTAATCGGTAACCTGATACTGATCACCGATAACCACTTACTGATTACCACTCAACGGCACCATTAATATCTCAATCGGGTTTGGCGTGAATGAGATGACAAAAATCGCCAAGGCAATCCAGCCTAAAATTTTACGCTCGATGCTCAAGGGCTCTTCAATCTGCGATGGAGGATGGGTGACACCAATAAACCTTCCAATAATAAAGGCAAAGAGCAACCAACCTGAATAGCCCTGCACAAAAAAGAAAGTAGAAATCATGAATTGAACAGCAAAAATAATGACGGCATACATAAGAGTATCCTTCCAAGGCAACCTTAATCCTGTAAGACTCAAATACATAAAACCAAGAAACAGAGGGATATGCCAGATCAAATCATCATTTGACTGTGTGGGGTTTATATAACCGAGTCCTGCGTAAAATAAAAAAATTAAAAAGACAATAGTAGCAACTTGCTTATGACCTTTATAACCCAGCAATCCGTACAGCACATGGCCACCATCCAACTGACCAATCGGTAATAAATTGATACTGGTAAAAATCAGAGAAAGAAATCCTGCAAACAAAAAAGGATAATGCATGATCTCGTGAACGTTAGGAACCCGTGCAGGATCTGCCACAAATTTTTCAAAAAAAATGAATAACAAATTCTTTCCCAGAATAACATCGGCTGTGCCCGGCACGAGGTTTCCTTCCTGATAGACATGATTTACATAATCAAGACCATATTGCTCATACTCAGGGTGAAATTGAAAAATGTAATCGGGCGATGGTAGATTCGTAAATCCATAAAACAAAACCCCAATGGTTACAATAAATCCCGCGAGCGGACCGGCAATCCCTATGTCGAAGTGCTGCTGTTTTGAAGGAACGACACTCTTTATCCTGATCAAAGCGCCCAACGTGCCAAACATAAAACCAATGGGTGGCAAGGGGATGTAATAGGGCAAAGAGGTCTTTATTTTATAATAGATGGCGGTGAAATAATGACCAAATTCATGGGCGGTGAGAATCAACAAAAAAGGTATGGAGTACGACATTCCACTTACAAAATCCTGCCAGGAAAAACCGGGCATTAATACAGATTTTCCATACGTCCACTCAACTCCGGCAAGGGTAGTGGTAAAAAACGTAACAATGAATAACGAAAGATGGATAAGCGGCTGCTTGAATTTTTTAATCATGCGAAGAGTGTAAAAATTAAATCGGGATACTGAACGTGAAAAGTTTTAATGCTACAAAGTTCAGCGCCCTCAAGATTAGAAAGATTATCATCTAAAAAAATGGTGTGAGCCGGATCCAAACTATTTTCCTGAAGCACAACATCATAAATCTCCCGGTCTGGCTTTCTCATTTTCATACGATGGGAGTAATAAGCTTTTTCAAAAAATTCATCCAATGAGGATTTGCCAGTTAATTCCTGAACTATACCATTAAAACAATTCAGATGAATTTCGTTCGTGTTGCTCAAAAGAAAAATCCGATACTTGGATTTCAAACGCTCCAATAATTGAATACGCTCTGGGGGAATATCCAGCAACATGGCATTCCAGCAGCGATCTATTTCAGCGTCCGACACTTCAACCTGAAGCATTTCTCCGACAATCCCTCTAAAACGGCTATCAGAAATCAAACCTTTCTCGTAATCATGAAAGGCTTTTGATTGCATCATCCGTTGGTTCACCTCTTCTTCAGAAATGCTACCTAGCCGGGCAAATTGATTTACTGTTGCCTGGGTAGACAAATTAATAATCACTCCGCCCAAGTCGAAGATGATATTTTTGATTTCTGGAGAGATCACCGTTTAAAGTTTTTTTTTGACTTGCCTATAGCCATTGAGCAAAGGAAACGCAAAATATTCAAAGGTTGAGAATATCACCACTAAATTGGTGGTTAACTGGATTGACTCAAACATTTATCCGATACTCTGAACTCTAAATTGTGAAATCGATCTTAAATCTCTAAACTTGCATTCTTTTTAGGGCCCTTAGCTCAGCTGGTTAGAGCATCAGACTCATAATCTGAGGGTCGCTGGATCGTTCCCAGCAGGGCCCACATCACACGAAGGATTATGAGTGGCTTATGGCAACCTCAAAAGGGTTGCTTTTTTGTTTAGCTGGATTTCCAGAAAAAAATGAAATATTACCGAGTGTTCGATTTTATTTGCTGCGATTTAGTAATTTTCTGCTTCTATGGGAAAGGCTATAATTTTTTTGGTTGTTTTATTTCTTGCTTCCTCTTGTGTAACAACCGATAAGTGTTCTATAAAAATCAACAAAAGCAAGGCTGATTATTATAACAAAATTCAGTTTGGATCGGGCAAAACATACGTCAAGAAAAAACGAAGGTAGTGTCTCTAATTTATCGAGTACTGCTTAGATTCTTCATATGACAGTTCCCAGCAGGCCCACAGAAAAACCCGATTTTGTAAAAGAAAGTCGGGTTTTTTGTTTACCCAATCTATTTTGATACCATTATGTTATCTAGTGCTTCGACTATAATATATTAATTAGTTTGTAAATTTAGACTGATGAGCACCAAAGAAAAAGAAACCAGATACCGTGAAGCCGTGCACTATATGAATAACGCGACAGAATTGTTACAAAACAAGGCCAACAAAAACGGTAAATATTATAGCGATGCCAAATATGTGCGCATGGCGTGTGGCACAGCCTACAATGGTGTACTGTTAGCTTTAGAAACTCTCTTTGACATTAAAGGTATGCCACTTGAACCCAAACGCAACAGTCGCACTAATGTGAAGGACTTTGAAAGGCGCTTAGCATTGATCGATAAGAAATTATTAAACCAGTTTAAAACCACTTACAATACGCTTCACCTCAATGGCTACTACGAAGGCGAAACAAACTATACTGTAATTCATGGTGGCATGGATGCCGCTGTTGATATCATAAATAAAATAAAGCCCGTTGGCCTTGCTGGGTTGAAATTAAACTAATCCCCAATATCGCTGCTAGTAATAAGCAAGGCGTCAATCACAAAACAGTCCCACCATCCGCAGTGAAGACAGCTCCTGTGGAATAGGCCGAGGCCGGTGAAGCTAAATACAAAGCAAGTCCTGCAATCTCCTCTACCGTGCCCATCCGTGCGATCGGTAATTTTGCAACAAACCGATTGAGAATTTCTTCATTGGACCAGAGTGCTTCCGAAAACTTAGTTTTGATTAAACCAGGGCAAATGGAATTTACCCGTATCCCATCTTTCCCCCACTCCTTCGCCTGGACTTTCGTTAGCATATTCAACGCTGCTTTCGAAATGGAATAAAGTCCCAAGCCCGGATCGGGTGTGAGCCCAGCTATTGAACTAATATTGATCACAGCACCTCCTCCTCTCTTCTTCATATGCGGATGAGCAAGATTCGCCAACGCGAAAGGTGCTTTCACGTTGACGTTCATGATTTTATCAAATGCCCATTCCTCCGATTTTAAAAGCGGGCCATAAGTAGGATTGGTCGCGGCATTGTTCACTAAAATATCGAGGCCTCCGTAAGTTGAAATAACTTTTTCAATCAGTTCCTGACACACCTTCATGTCACCTGCATTGGCGGCAATACCTGTGCACTCCCCACCAGCTTCCTTAATACTCCTTGCTACCACATCGAGTTCTTCCTGCTTTCGAGAGTTGATAACTACCTTAGCTCCATACGCGGCATAAAAGCGCGCAATAGCTTCGCCTATTCCTTTGCTAGCTCCCGTGACAAGGGCCACTTTTCCATTGAGATCAAATGCTTCTCTGTAATTCATAATCTTATTTTTCATTGAAGGGCAAGTCCACCATCAACAATCAATCCCTGGCCTGTGGTAAACGATGAATCATCTGAAGCCAGGAAAAGAATTGTCTTTGCTATTTCTTCAGGTTGCCCAAACCTCTTCATCGGAATGGCCTGTTGCAAATTGTCCTTAAAATTTTCGTGACCCTCCACTTCTTCAAACATGGGTGTGAGTGTGAACCCGGGGCACACTGCATTTACCCTAACTCCATATTTAGCAAACTCAACTGCAGCTACTTTGGTCATCCCCAATACGGCATGTTTGCTAGCTGCATAGGCAAGATAACCCGACATCACTACATGCCCGGCCAGGGAAGCAATGTTAATGATACTTCCTGATTTTCTTTCTTTAAAATAGCTCAACGAAGCTTTCATACCATACCAAACACCTTTGACGTTTACATTCATGACGTGATCAAAAGCTTCATCGGTATATTCATCCGTGCGCATCCGCGGCCCACCAATCCCGGCATTGTTAACTAAAACATCAAGCTTGCCTTTCTCCTGAATCGTCTTTTGTACCAGATTCTTTACTTCTTCCCATTTCGAAACATCAACCTTGAAGTATGAGAATTGTTCGGGATTTGACTCACGGATCGATGGCTCAATTTTTTCTGCAAGATCAGCAATCACAACATGGGCTCCTTCTTTTGCAAAAGCGAAAGCAGTGGCTTTACCAATACCCGAGTTACCTCCTGTGACGATTACAACTTTATCTTTGAAGCGCATATTATATGGTTTTCATGATTCGTAAATTACTTTTTTTAAATTCAAATATTTCTGCCTGAAGCTTTATTTATTTTATTTTAATTCACCTGCATCAATCAATTAAATTGTAGATTTAATTGATTAAGAACGAACCAATAATTCTTACATGAAGGCCATTCAATGCACATCATACGGATTACCCAATACTCTTGTAGTGACAGAAATCCCTTCACCAAAAATTGAAGCAGGTGATGTCCTCATACACGTAAAAGCATGTGGCGTAAATTTTCCTGATGTACTGATCATACAAGGCAAATATCAATTCCAGCCACCGCTCCCGTTCGCCCCTGGCGGTGAAGTTTCGGGGACAATTCTTTCTGTAGGTGAAAAAGTTAGCCACCTGAAAACAGGCGACCGTGTACTGGCTCTTTGTGGATGGGGTGGTTTTTCTGAACAGGTTGTTGTTACAGCTAAGCGTGTATTTCCCATGCCGCCAGAAATGGATTTTATTACGGCTGCCTCTACTTTATATACGTATGGAACTTCGTATCATGCCTTAAAAGATCGCGCTGTTCTCAAGGCTGGTGAAATACTTTTGGTATTGGGTGCAGCCGGTGGAGTTGGGCTTGCGGCTGTCGAACTTGGAAAGGTAATGGGCGCGACTGTTATTGCTGCGGCCTCATCCGATGAAAAACTTGCTGTTTGCAAAGATAAAGGCGCAGACTTTACCATTAATTATAGCACGGAAGATCTTCGGGCGAAAATTAAAGAGATTACACAAGACAAAGGAGTGGATGTAGTCTATGATCCTATTGGAGGTACCATAGCAGAAGCCGCCTTGAGGTCAATAGCCTGGAAAGGCCGATACTTAGTGGTTGGATTTGCAGCTGGGGATATCCCTAAGTTTCCAAATAACCTGGCCTTATTAAAAGGTTGCTCAATCGTGGGTGTTTTCTGGGGAAGCTTTGCCGAACGTGAGCCGCAGAACAGCCTAAAAAACTTTGGAGAACTTCTCTCACTTCTCAAAGCTGGCACGATTAAACAGCACATTCATAAAACATATTCCCTTGAAGATGCTCCACAAGCCCTTAACGACTTAATCGAACGCAAAGTGAAAGGCAAAGCAGTTATTAAAGTTGGTAACTGGATAGAAGAGAAGGCTATTCCGAAGGCCTCGCCAGTCGCGAAAGTATCTGAATCAAATCAAGAACCGGCTTCGAAGCAACTAATACTACGTGATCTAACCAAAATTAAGGAACACTTAGGAAAATCTTTTGGCCCTTCAACCTGGACTACGGTAACACAGGAAATGATCAATGACTTTGCGAATGCCACACATGATCATCAATGGATTCATGTTGATGTTGAAAAAGCAAAATCCAATCTGCCCGGTGGAAAAACAATTGCCCACGGATATTTGACGTTATCTCTGGTGGCAAAGTTTTTTTATGAATTAGTCTCGATTGAAGGTTCAAACATGGTCATCAACTATGGTGTTAATAAGGTGCGTTTTCCATCGACTGTCCAGGTAGATAGTCGCATACGCATGAAAGCTACTCTCATTAACGTTGAAGAGATGAGCACTACTGGATTAAAAATATTCTTTGATTGTAAAATAGAAATGGAAGGAGCTGATAAACCGGCTTGTGTTGCTGAGGTCATTACTGCAGTGTTTAATTGAATATAAGTTTTCAAACAAAAGTCAGCATGAGATTAAAAGACAGAGTAGCTATTGTAACCGGTGGAGCAAGCGGCATTGGACGCGCTACAGTTGAAGTATTCGCGCGCGAAGGAGCTAAAGTAATTATCTGGGATGTGTCTGACCAAGGCATAGCATTGGCCCAACAACTTTCTCAGGCAGGGCAAACAGCAGTCTTCATGAAAGTTTCAGTTGTCGATAAAGCACACGTTGAAAATGCTGTGACAGAAGTGATTAAACAATTTGGTCGCATTGACATCCTGATCAACAACGCGGGCATTACACAAGATCGCACTCTGTTAAAAATGTCGATGGACGAATGGAACAATGTCATTAGCGTGAACCTTACGGGTGTTTTTAATTGTACGCAAGCGGTAGCCATTCACATGAAAGAGCAAAACTATGGCCGTATCATTTCGGCTTCTTCAAATGTTGGCTTACGCGGAAACTATGGCCAGACTAATTATGTAGCCACCAAATCTGCAATCATTGGTATGACCAAAGTATGGGCATTGGAACTTTCAAAATTTGGGATTACCAGCAATTGCATCGCTCCGGGTTTTATTGAAACCACCATGACTGACGCAATACCAGCCGATGTAAAAAAACAAATAACTTCGCTGATCCCGCTGGGATACTGGGGCAAGCCGTCTGATATTGCCAATGGATTTTTATACCTGGCTTCTGATGAAGGTGCTTATGTCAATGGAATTTGCCTGGTGATTGATGGTGGCGGTTCGAGATAGTAAGAATTGAGAATTATGGAAAATATTTTTGCCACTGAAAAACTAAAAACCCTTTTACCAAAAGTGAAAGAGTTTGTCGAGCGTGAATTGATTCCGCTGGAAAAAGGATTCTCTCACCACCATCTTTCTGAGACCATAAAAATCCTGGATCAGAAACGCGAGAAAGTAAAAGCGGAAGGACTTTGGGGTTTACACTTACCCAAAAGTGAGGGCGGCCTTGGCCTCACGCTTTGTGAGTTTGGGCAACTAAGTGAAGCTCTCTCCTACGCACCATTCTTTGGTCATTATGTTTTCAACACGCAAGCACCCGACATCGGCAACACCGAGTTGATCCACAAGTTTGGTTCAGACCAAATCAAGCATAATTTTTTAAAGCCTTTAATGGAGGGTAAAATCAGGAGTTGTTTCTCTATGACCGAACCAGAATTTGCTGGCTCAAACCCCACGCTCATGGCTACTACAGCCGTTCGTGATGGAAATGAATACGTGATCAACGGTCATAAATGGTTTACCTCTTCCGCAGATGGGGCAGCCTTTGCCGTTGTGATGGCCGTCACTAATCCGCATGCCGCCAAACATGAACGCGCCAGCATGATCATTGTGCCAACGGATAATCCTGGCTTTAAAATAATTCGAAATATTTCTGTTTTTGGCGAGCCTGGTGAAGGATGGTTCAGCCATGCTGAAATTGAATATCATAATTGCCGAGTTCCACTATCTAATCTTATCGGAGACGAAGGACAAGGTTTCCGTCTTGCGCAGGAAAGACTGGGCCCAGGCAGAATCCATCATTGCATGCGTTGGGTGGGCATTGCCGAAAAGGCGCTTGACATGATGTGCAAGCGTGCTGTCTCACGTGCAATTGAAGAAGATGTGATGTTAGGTGAAAAACAATTCATACAAGGATTTATTGCTGAAAGCAGAGTTGAAATTGATGCTTCACGTTTATTAGTACTTCGCACCGCGCATGAAATTGATCAGAGGGGTGCAGCCTCAGCGCGTGATGAGATTTCAGGAATCAAATTTTATGTTGCAAATATGGTTTTGCGTGTCCTCGATAGGGCCATTCAGGTTCATGGAGCTTTGGGCGTTACAGATGATATTATTTTATCTGCCATTTACCGGCATGAACGAGGTGCCAGAATTTGGGATGGTGCAGATGAAGTGCACAAGCAAACACTTGCACGAAGCATTTTAAAAAAATATGGTCTGGATCTTAAGTCTAAAAGTAGGCAGTAAGCAGTAGGCAAAAACAACTCTAGTGAATAGATGGATCAAACAACTTTAGATAAAACTGTTCCTGTTCGGGTTGGCGAGGAACTTGATCTGCGCAAGCTCAACACCTATTTAATAGATCAACCTTCAGTGGTCGGTGAAATTGTTGGGATCACACAGTTCCCCGGAGGTTATTCAAACCTAACGTATTGCTTGCAAACAGATACTAAAGAATTTGTACTTCGCTGTCCCCCTCATGGTGCAAACATAAAATCCGCGCATGACATGGGTAGAGAGTTCCGAGTTCTGTCTTTATTAAAAGGAAATTATGAATTAATACCCGATCCCATTATTTATTGTGAATCGCCAGAAATAATTGGTGCGCCTTTTTATATCATGCAAAAGATAAATGGCACAATTTTGAGAGCGACCAATGCAGTGAAGATGAATATAGCGCCAGAATTGCACAAATCCATATCAGAATCTTTGATCGATAACCTTGTTGTACTTCATGGTCTTGACATTGGCAAAACAGGAATTATTCAATTAGGCAAACCAGAAGGGTATGCTGCCCGCCAGGTAGAGGGTTGGATAAACCGCTACTATAATTCCGAAACAGATAAGCTCACCGAGATGGATGAAACC
>JANOLM010000124.1:0-1930 GCA_031419815.1 Bacteroidia bacterium | reverse complement strand
GGGGATACTTGGCAGGCCGTGAAGACTGGTGCAAGCCTAAATGCGGGTGATGAAATTAAGATCACTGAGAACTCTTATCTGGGGTTAGTACATAAAACTGGTAAACCGATGGAATTGAAGCAGGCTGGCAGCTATAAAGTTGCTGATCTTGCAGCAAAAGTTAGCGGAGGTACCAGCGTTCTTAACAAATACACAGATTTTATACTTAGCAGCAATTCAGCAGAAGCTAAGAAAAACAGATTAAGCGCTACAGGAGCTGTTCACCGTGGGTTGGCCGACATTAAGGTTTTCCTTCCTGAGAATCAGTATGCAGGCATCTATAACAACATAGCAATCATTAACTGGGAGGCTTCTAAGGCAGGTGGTCCGTATACCATCACGCTCAAGAATATGTTTGATGATGAATTGATGAAGACGGAGACACCCGAAACGACACTTCAAATTGATTTGAATGATCCAAAATTCGCCAATGAAACGGCTATTCTGGTGGAGGTGAAATCCAAGAGTGACTCAAAAAGCAAGTCTGAGCAACATCTGATCAAAAGGCTTTCTCAGGCAGATCATGACCGGGTGAAGAAATCACTTGCGGAAATTACTGGGGATGTACAGGAAGAAACTGCTCTTAATAAATTCATCATGGCAAGTTTCTATGAGGAGAATAAACTTTTCATCGATGCCATCACAGCTTACGAACAAGCTATTAAAATGGCTCCGGATGTAACTTCTTATCAAGAAGCGTATGACGAATTTCTTCTCAGAAATAAACTGAAGATTTCTAAATAGAAAGTTCAAAAATTGATAGATGGCCCCTCCAATTTGGAGGGGCTTTTTTATTTTCTTGAAAATTGCAGCGTTTGGCTGGCAACTTTATTGTTCTAATTTTGTAACCACACCTAATTTTAAAACCCTATGAGTGTTCTGGTCAATAAAAACTCCCGCGTCATTGTACAGGGATTCACGGGCACAGAAGGTACGTTTCACGCTGTTCAAATGATTGAGTATGGAACCAACATTGTAGGTGGAATTACACCTGGAAAGGGTGGCCAGGTTCACTTGGATAGACCTGTTTTCAATACCGTGAAAGAGGCAGTTGAAAAGACCAGAGCCGATGTCTCCATCATCTTTGTTCCCCCTGCTTTTGCGGCTGACTCAATTATGGAGGCAGCAGAGGCGGGTATAAAAGTTATTATCGCGATTACTGAGGGAATTCCGGTAAAAGATATGATGATTGCTAAGCAATACATCAAAGAACGGGGAGTAACTCTGATTGGGCCAAATTGTCCTGGTGTAATCACTCCTGGTGAAGCTAAGGTTGGTATCATGCCCGGATTCGTTTTTAAAAAAGGTACGATTGGAATCGTGTCGAAGTCTGGAACACTTACTTACGAGGCTGCTGACCAGATTGTAAAGGCCGGCTTAGGCATTACAACGGCTATTGGCATTGGAGGTGATCCTATTATTGGAACTCCAACCAAAGAAGCCGTAGAGCTTCTCATGAATGACCCTGAAACAGAAGGTATTGTAATGATTGGTGAAATTGGTGGTAGCTATGAACCCGTTGCTGCACGTTGGATCAAAGAAACTGGAAACAAGAAACCTGTAGTTGGATTTATCGCAGGTCAAACTGCCCCTCCCGGCAGAAGGATGGGTCACGCTGGTGCCATCATTGGGGGCGCGGAAGATACGGCAGCCGCTAAGATGAAGGTAATGCGCGAATGTGGCATTTATGTGGTAGAATCACCGGCCTTAATTGGTGAGACCATGCTAAAGGCATTAGGAAAAAAATAATTACTGTTTTAGAAAGCTGTTTTAAATTCCTTCTCCAGGTAGACATTCAAATTATTCAAACTTGAAAATGTCTCAAGAGTTTCTGGTTGTTGATCCAGATTGTCGTTTTGAAATACGACCTCTACAAAAAAATCTTTCAGCA
>JANOLM010000123.1:0-4701 GCA_031419815.1 Bacteroidia bacterium | reverse complement strand
TGCTGAAAGATTTTTTTGTAGAGGTCGTATTTCAAAACGACAATCTGGATCAACAACCAGAAACTCTTGAGACATTTTCAAGTTTGAATAATTTGAATGTCTACCTGGAGAAGGAATTTAAAACAGCTTTCTAAAACAGTAGAGGAGTTCTAAAAATTCAATTTCCATTTATCATTTCCCCTCTGGGGAAACTGGAATGAGGTAATAAAAAGAAACAATTTAATTTTTAGAACTCCCCTATAACTCATCAATGCCAGAATATATCTATTTCCTTGTAGGATTGTATTCTACGTTTATTGTTTTTTCTGTTCTAAAAGGTATTCCACCTTTGGTTAATCCCTCCACCTGTACAATTATAGATCCTGTATCATCACCGGCAAAAAAAGTGACGTCAGTACTTCCTGATTTGCCTGTTTTTAATGCGGGTGTCCAATAATAGTTGGATCGTAAATCCGGTACTCTTTGGGATTTAGTTGTTTTGATGTAATCCGTTTCAAAAAAATTCACTGCTTTGCTTTGACCCGCAATTGGAAAAATATTATTACCAACAATTGGAAAGAGATTTCCTTTTTTTGATTCAAGGAAGATGATTCCATTCTCTCCGAGACTTCCAAGTTGATCCAATTTGTTAGGGTTGTTTATCCCTTTTATGGTCAGCAGATTTTCAGGTTTTATAGACAAGAAGTAGAGTGTATTCCTGCTCATAAAACCATCAATAATATAAAGAGGATCATCACCGTATGTTTTTACAGATTTCTCATAACGGAATGACATCCTGATGTTCTTCTTCGATCCTTTCTTTTGAAATTGAACAAATGGAACTACTTCGCGAAGGAGATCCTCCATGGTTGGAAATAAAAGGTAATCAGCTATCTTGATTGAGGCATCAGCACCTAAAAATTCTTCTTCCAGAATACTGTTAGGTCCTTGGTCTGATACAGAAGCATTTTGCGTGCTTCCGAAAAAGGAATATGACTTTGTTATGATTTGTTGATTGAAAGCGAACTCTCCGTAAGCTGATGTTTTAGAAGTTTCAACGGAAGACCATCTGTCCGGTAAACCAAGCGAATCTTTAGCGATGATGATGTCATATTCGTTATCCAAGCTTTTTGACTTGCGCTGAAGTGTAAGAAAAATTTGGTCATCTCCCCAAAAATCGAATAGAATAGGAATTTGAAACTTTCCCTTATTGGCGTAGGCCTCGTAACCAACTGTGTTTTTTTGAAGATAGCTAATGATAACTGTGGAATCCGGAGGAGGAGAGCCTGTTGTTTTAGAGGCAATCTGCCCCGTCAGCGTTATTAAACTTTGGAAGGGAAAGGGCATTGTCAGAGTTTGATTTTCCAGGATAGCATTCCACTTGGTTCGATGCCATTTTTGAGTAATCAGAAAATCGTTTAGGTCAGATAAATTTTTAAACCCAAATTTTTCTGCTCTATCCATAACATCGGGCAAGTCTGACAAATAGAAACTATTGTATGAATGATCACTAGCAAAAAGTTTTTTTTGCAAAACGGTAATACACAAATCAGATTCTAATGGATAACTCAAGTTATCCATCAAACCTACTGTGAAGGAGATACTTTGCCTTTGTTTGGCAGCGGGTGATAGTTGTAATTTTACAGATGCTTTATTTGTTTGATGCGGTATAAATACCCGTTCCGCTAAAATCTGTTTATCCGCACTGATGACAAATACCTGGTGGTAAGCATCTGATTTTTCAGGAATAGGAATTTGTAAACGATAGGTTTCGTTTGGTTTAATGATCACTTTTTTTCCTGCAACTATCTTGCCTCTGGAGGTTACGATAGAAAATAATTCTTTGTTAATCCATTTTGAGTCGGGTGGAAGTGACAGTAGTATTGCACAAGTGTCCTTTAGATCAACTTTTACAGAAAGGCCATCGCGGAGTGCTTTTGGCAGCACCCATTTTTCTTCGAGAGTTGGCCAATTGGTATAATAAGTTTGATCGGGTTTAGGAATAAAGAAAAAGTTCCCAACACCAGTTGAGTCAAGTGATACTTTGGCCACTTCTGATTGGTTGGAATCTTTTACGGTTAACTCACTGGAGGCAGCACCTAATACAATCACCTTGCTAAGAAGCCCCTCAATAAGATTGCCACCTTCTGCGAAAAATGTAACAGCATTGTCCTGGCCGGTTTGAGTTTGTAGTTTCTTTCTTGAAACTATTTGAATTCGCTTTTGATAAAACCAAGCCTCACCAAAATTTCTCATCCAATCTGTATAAGCAACAAATTTGTATTCTGCGGGTGGTAGGTCAGCCCTGAGCGCAATTTGATTGCTTCCCCTTCCATTTTTTACTTTGAAACGTATTTTTTGCACAGTGTTGCCATTTCCATTCACCAGATCAAGGGTCACAATATGATCTCCTTTTAATGCCAAAAGTTCTTCATTGACATACCAGGCAGAAAAGAAAGCCGTATCACCAGTAGCATAGATGGGTTGATTAAATATGAGGTTGATTTTAGCGGTCGGATACTTTTCCTTAAAAGCCTCATACTTTTGTTCTATTTCTTGTAAGAAATCAATGGGGAGGGCTGCGAAAAAAACAAAGGTGAGCAAGCTGCAACACATAAGCCTAAAGTTAGAAGAGAAGTTATCTGCTGTCATCGTAGTAAACAATCAATATGTTTTTTACAAGGTAAGGCACATTCCACTTCTAAAAGAACCAATAGAATAGATAGTAATGATCTCATAGTTCTTAGTCTTCCCAAAAAATTGGCTTTTGAGTGGTTGCATTTGGAAATAATGTTAAACAGCTAGCTCTCCATGGTGGGTAGGGTGCTGGTGGCAGAATCCTTTGATTAGGCACGTCCTCTCGCCTTATTAGAATAGTTTTGCTTGCGATTGAAGTTGCATAAAACAAACCCTCAATAGGTTTTTCTGGTCCGCTGATCTGTTTAAAATTGCCAGGTATGCGCCCTGAAATTGGCTGAAATAGACTGTTTGCGGCTGTCTTTTGGTCTTTTATGCCTTTCCAAAAGGCAAAAGCCTGCCGCGATAAACTCAACTGTGTAACGGTTACATACACTTTATGCTGAAAAATCCACTGATTAAGGGGTAAGTTGTATGCCTTTATCGCTGTAAATCGACCATCCCTCACCAATTGACCATCACTGAGTATAGGTAAGTTATTGAATATGTCATACCAGCATGTGCAACAGCTGCAAGGTGCCACTCTTACAAATTTGGCTCGGGAGAGATCATTAAAAACGCTATTATTTCGAATGCCGCTGCATAATTCGTAGAAATTACATTTACCATTTATACAGGAGGCGGCATTATTTACAATGTCTCTTAGTTCTGGATGTGTATCACACTGAAAAGTGCCTCTGAACTTCCATAAAAAGTTGTAATTATTTTTTGACGCTGCCGAGGCGTTGAAAAAAATATCAAATGAATAGACGGAAGCCTCAGTTGCTGACTTTTCTTCTTTAAAGGAATGATATACACTATCCACACTGCCTGAGGCGAAGAGTGTATCTGGTGTGGATTCATAAACCCGGCCATCGTACAATTCAATGCGGAGTGTGTACACTCTGCCAGAAGTTCCACGTATTCCGCTAGGGTTGGTTTGGTATACGCCTTTATCCATATTTGTGAGTACTTCACGGTTACCGTAGTTATCAGATAGGACAACTTGTTTGGCCGATATTGCCGTGCGCGCAAGTTTTGAATCTAAATCAAACGCACTATTTAATTCGACTCTGTATGGACCTGGCTGATCTGAAATATGCCCCGCAGCAACAATAGTAAAAGGTACGCTGTTCCCCACATCAAAATAAATCCTATCCACACATCGTGCACTCAAAAGGATCAATAAAATGGAAAGTATGGAGTAACCCTTCATAGTTTAATCTTGCGCACCATTTTAGTCTATCCAAAAGGGTGGTCTTTCAGTTGTTGAGTTTGGAAATAGATCAACGCAGCTATCTTGAAAGGGTAAATCAATAACAGGAATGATTTGTTGATTGGGAACATCTTCCCGATTGATAAAAACTCCTTTAGTTTGAATTGAGGTTGAAAAAAATATCCCTTCTATTGGGCCTGGCTGTCCACCGGTTTGAATAAAATTGCTAGGTATCTTGCCTGTCAAAGGTTGAAATAAGCTAGTGGTTGCATTTTTTTGAGACTGAACTGCTTTCCAAAAAGCAAACGCATTCGGGGATAGACTCATTTGCTTGACTTGGGCATAGATCTTATACTTGAAAATCCATTGATTCACGGGTACATAGGAAATTTTGATGTTTGCAAAACGGCCATAGTTTACTAATTGGTTATCGCTTACCACTAACTCGTTATTAAAAATATTTGTCCAACAGGTGCAACATTGACACTCACCCACTTTTTCCAGATTGCCACCTGTAACAACATAACCACTGCAAGGCCTAGGTTTGGAAATCCTGCCTTGTCCAAAAGGTTCAGTATGTTGTTCTGGATTGGTATCGACCCGAAACGTTCCTACAAATTTCCAGAGGAAATAGTAATTATTTAATTCCCCAGCTGAGGAATTGAAGAAAACATCAAAACCATAATTGGTAGCACCATTGGTTGTTTTCTCCACTTTAAAAGTATGAAAAACATTATCCACCCTGCCAGAAGGGTAAAGTGTATCAGGAATGGATTCATACATCCTTCCATCCAGTAATTCAATTTGAATTTTATATGCCCTGCCAATGG
>JANOLM010000122.1:0-8042 GCA_031419815.1 Bacteroidia bacterium | reverse complement strand
ATTTTACCAAAACAATAAAGCCAATTTATTTTTCGGCTGGCGTTGGGATTGACACCCGAATAAGATTAGTTAACGATGAGCGAAGTGAAGCAACAAGTAGTGCAGAACCACTAATAAGTTTGGCAATTCACGGAAATTATAAAAAACTATCGTTCAATATCCCACTTTGGACACGATTTTATTCCAATGGCATTTCCTTTTCGTTATTACCTGAAGCATCATATCAAATCGGAAAACGTTTTTCAATATTTCTTCGCTACGAATTGAATTATCTTAGTGTTTACAAAGTATCAACTCACGAATGGCGACAAGACTGTTTTATTGGGACACATATTTTATTATAATACCAGAAATATTGTAAGCCGACAATGATATATATAGATAGACTAGGAAGCCCAGCTACTAACACGGGTTTTGCGTTAGTGGGCGGACATTGCGAATAGAAACATTTGAGCAACTCATGTTGGCGGACACAAAATGGTAATCTTCCCTCAAGAAGCATTGAAACTAATTAGAAAATATTTTCCAACTTAAATCATAAACACAATGGGATACATCAAAGAACCAGCAGGCATTGCCTTCGTAGTTGACCCAACACCGTTGACAACTGAAGACAGAAAAAAAATTAGTGAGATAATTGCTTATTACAAAGCGAAGGACACAAAAGCAGTTACACTAAATAGTGCAATGGGTGAAATAAAAAAGTTTGACACAAGACGGTGGGCAGAAATAACAAAGCAATTAAAATAGCCACCGCACAGCTTTGAAATCAAGAACTTAGAGTTATCGTTCACAGCAAGTTGAAAAACTATCTTAGAATTATTTTGCGTAAAGCACCGAAAAGCGGTATCTTTCGCAAAAATTATCTCACATGGTTTCTGATAGTAATTACAAACGCTTAGAGTATTGGATTGAAGGATGCCAGTCAAAAGGGAAGTTGGCATTCAGTTTAGCAGAACTCAAACAGAGTTTTGAAAACGACAGCGAAACTTCTTTGAAACGAGTTCTTGACCGATTATCTGAAAAGGAAAAAGTGGTTTCCATTTTCAAGGGCTACTATATAATTATTCCACCACAATATTCCTCAAAAGGAATTTTACCGACAGCAATGTTTATTGACGGGCTGATGAAATTTCTTGAACGTAAATACTATGTAGCACTTTTAACTGCAGCAGCACTTCATGGTGCATCGCATCAACAGCCGCAAGAATACTTTGTAGTAACTGAATATCCTGTATTGAGAGCAACTAACAAGAAAGGACTTAAAATAAATTACATCAGCACAAGACAACTTCCACCTGAAACACTGACTGAAAAAAAGAAAACCGAAACAGGATATATCAATATCTCAAATCCTTTGCTGACAGCAATTGACTTGATTAGTTATGAAAAGAAAATTGGTGGACTTAACAGGGCATCAACTGTAATTATCGAATTGCTTGAAACAGTTAAACGCAAAGATGTAAGCGAGGAATTGATAAACTATGCAAGCGTTTCATCTCTGCAAAGATTAGGTTTTGTGTTAGATGAAATTTTAAACATGAAAGAAATTGCTGACAGAATTTTTTCACTCTGCAAAAAAGCAGGAATAAAATTTTATTTGATTCCACTAAAAGCATCTGGGAAGAAAAACAAAGAAATTCTCAGTGAGAAATGGAAGTTGATGATTAACACAGAAATTGAAATTGACTAATGATACCGAAAGCATACATAACAGAATGGAGCAATAATGTTCCTTGGCAAACAAACGAGCAGGTAGAACAAGACCTTGTCATTTGCAGAGCCTTGATTGAAATTTTCAAAGACGATTTTCTTGCTGACAATTTAGCTTTCAGAGGAGGAACTGCTTTGCATAAACTTTATTTACAGCCACAACCAAGATACTCAGAGGATATTGATTTGGTTCAAGTCCGTTCAGAACCAATTAAAGAAACCATTCAACATTTGCAGAAAGCACTTTCCTTTCTTGGTAAATCAAATGTTACTCCCAGGAAAGACAACAACACAGTTTATTACCGTTTTGAATCAGAGTTTCCACCAGTTCAAAAAATGAAACTCAAAATAGAAACAAATTGCAGAGAGCATTTTTCTATTTTGGGTTGGGAGAAGAAACCTTTCAATGTTAAATCAGAATGGTTTCAGGGAGAGTGCCAACTCACTACCTACAAACTTGAAGAACTTTTGGGAACAAAACTTCGTGCTTTATATCAAAGAAGAAAAGGGAGAGATTTATTTGACCTATGGAAAGCGTTGACCAGTTCCAATGCAAATCCTGATTTAATTATTAAATGTTACAAGGAATACATGAACTTCTCTTTGGAAAAACCAATACCTTCTAAAAAAGAATTCCTCTTGAAGATTGAAGCCAAAAAAATTGACCCTGATTTTTTAGGTGATACCGCTGCTTTGTTGAGGCCAGATGAAAAATATAATCATGAAGAAGCATTTAAAATTGTAATTGATACACTCATTGAACGAATGTGATTGATGAATCCCTTTCAAATCAAATCCAACTATTAAAATCTGTTTTTAAAGGCAGAGAAGATGTGTTTGCAGTTCGCTGGGAGAAGGGAAGTAAAAGCGGGTACATGCCTGCCTATTTTTATGACCCATACATGTATCGGGCACATAAAATGAAAGGTGGAACTTTTCAGAACTAAACCGACAAAATCTATTTAAAACTAACAGACGAAGAAATTGCTAAGCACTTGAACGGAGAGCAACTGATTGGAGTTTACCCGTTGTTGCACGACAACACTTCAAATTTTATTGAAGACATTGTGTTGAAAGGAATGTATCTTAAGAAAGGGATGCCCAATTTTTCGGATCGCCTCGACCAAAAAGACGTTAATGACATCAAGAATTACATACTTCATTCCGCAAACGAGTTGAGATCAAAGAAAAACTAGATTAGTTAAGAGTGGAGAAGGCCACACAGCCACCAATCGAGTAGACGGCCTCGCCAGTTGTAACTGACGAGGTTCGCCTCTCACATTTATCTGCCGAAGCCTTGCGTAGGCATGACCACGTAGCGTACGGGTCCGTACTACGCGGTTCGTTAAGCATACCCTTTCCTTTGGTGGTGTTGTGCGAAGGAAAGAGGGCAAGTCACCAACAAACATGATACAGTTGGATAACATGGATAACAGATTATAAAATGAGGTTAATAAAAATCAGTCAATCGTTGCGATAAAACACAAGTACGAGTGAGGGCGCAGAAGTTTTTTATCGAAACATTCAGCTACAGCCTATTACCAAAATTCCGGACGAGATTTTGAAGGGTTCAAAGTAATCCCACAAAAACTCTTTTGTGTATCCTTGAAAGTTAAATTTCTATTTCCTTCTGATAGCTCCTTTCACCGCTTCGGCTGTCCACGGGTCTTCAGGCCAATGATGTTTGGGATAGCGCCTTCGTAGTTCACTTCGCACTTCATGGTATATTGTCTGCCAAAAACTTTTTAAGTCTTGTGTCACCTGCACAGGTTTATAGCCCGGGGAAAGTAAATGCAATACGATTTTATGCCGACCTTCATTTACAGTTGGAGTTTCTAACAAGCCAAACATCTCCTGAAGTCTTACCTCCATGAAGGGAAGCCTGCCGTCTTTAAAATAATTAAGCTTGATCATGGAACCGCTTGGAACAAGTAGCCGAGATGGCACTAGTTTATCAAGTTTGTTAGTAAGCTCCCAGGTAAGTATTGCCGTTAAAATAGAGTGTAACTCTAGTCGCTGAAAATCAATTCGCTTAGAGACATTCGTTAAGTATGGCGAAAGCCATTCGTCAGCAGTTGCCAATAAATTCTCATCGCTTACATCCGGCCATCCTTCTTCTGGTCTCCACGTGCGTAAACTCAAAACACGCGATTGCCATTCTTCCTGAGCTTCTCCCCAACTCAAAAGTTTTAAACCTTCTTCGCGTACAGCATTACACAGAATTTTAATTCGTAACTCCTCCGATATTTTTGTTAACAGCTTACTGGATAGAATCACATTTCCGATTCGTTTTTCCAAAGTCGCCATCAGCATTCCTCTTTCAACATCCCAACGTATAGCTTCGTGTTCCTGAGCGCGATGAATCAAATCATCCTCATGAACGGGTGCGGCCATAAATATTTTACCCTCTCCGCTTCCACTGTCCAGTTGAGCAGCCACTAACCAACTTTCACGTAATAGTGGATCATGATCGGGCAAACGAACTACTCTTCCATTTGTGAGTTTGTAACGTTTACTATGTTTTTCAACTTGCCGGGCGATACGTTCCGGATATGCCTCCGCCAAAAGTTTCCCAACATCCGAATCAATGACTGTAGAATTATCTGTTTGGAGTTTGAATATCTTTCTCCACGAAGCTGCCAAACGTTCTATTCTCTCCAACACATTTCGCTCTGCCGACACGCGCTCACCACTTCTCCATTTCCGTAACAAATCAACACGAATAGATAAATCTGCGCCCGATTCTTTTGTTAACGGATCGCGTTCCTCCAGTAAAGCTGCGATGTCAGTGGCAAGAGCTCTCTCACCCCGCCCCTCAGGTGTGGGCGATAATAACATATGCGCAATGCGCGGATGTGTTGGCAATTTCAACATCTCCTTTCCACGCGCAGTTATTTTATTGTCTTTCAAAGCTTCGAGGTCGTGCAGCAATTCCTTCGCCTGATTGATGGCACCAACCGGAGGTGGCGTGATCCACATAAGTTCATTAACATTTTGAATACCCCAGTTTGCCAACTCCAACATCAATGGTGAAAGGTCTGCTTCAAGAATTTCTGGTTGACGCGTTGGTTGCAACATATGTTGCGTTGCTTCTGGCCACAAACGATAACAAACACCGGGGCCAAGGCGACCCGCCCTGCCTGCGCGTTGATCAGCCGCATCTTTGGTTACGCGAATTGTTTCCAGGCGCGTGAGTCCGCTTCTAGGATCGAAACGTGGCACACGAGAATAACCAGAATCAACAACCGTAATGATACCCTCAATTGTCAATGATGTTTCAGCGATGGAAGTTGCCAACACTACCTTGCGCAACCCGTGTGGATGTGGAAGAATTGCTTCCTGTTGTTTCTTGAATGGAAGATCGCCATACAATGGATGAAGACTGACCGAAAGATTTTCTTTTTCCAAATATTCCGCAACACGATTTATTTCTCCTGCACCGGGAAGAAACGCAAGAATATCTCCGCGTTGTTCATGAATAGCTTTGCGGATAGCGCGTGCTGCTGAAACCGCTAACCACTCGTCCTTATCAACCGGACAATATTTTAATTCAATTGGATATTGTCTTCCGCTACTCGTGATAATCGGAGCATTGTTCAGTAATCCGGAAATTTTTTCGCCATCAAGTGTGGCTGACATAATGAGAATTCGCAAATCACTTCTAAGCAATTCCTGAACTTGCAAACAAAATACTAATGCAAGATCAGCCTGTAAACTTCTTTCGTGAAACTCATCGAAGATAACAAGCCCCACACCTTCCAGCGTGTTATCCGTTTGAATCATGCGCGTCAGAATGCCTTCCGTGACTACTTCGATCTTCGTGCGTGCACTCACCACACTTTCAAATCTCACCCGATAACCAACTGTTGCGCCAACTTCTTCATGCTCAATGTCTGCCATGCGAATGGCAACGGAGCGAGCAGCAAGTCTCCGCGGCTCGAGCATCAGAATTTTCTTTCCCGCAAGCCACGGTTCATTTACAAGTTGAAGGGGAAGAATAGTAGACTTACCTGCACCCGGTGGCGCTTGAAGGATAAGAATTTTTTCAGTTAAAAATTGCTTCTTTAATTCTGGAATAACATCAGCGATGGGATAGGTGTGAATCATAGCATATTGACACTGAACCAAAAAGTGCTGATGAACTGCATAATTTTATTTTGCCTAGCGCAAAAATACTCCAATTTCAATCAGATCGAATCGCGTAGAATAAGGCTAAAGGGAATTTCGATGTGTTCTTTGGAGTTACTTAAAATTAGCTCCGCGGCTCGTTGACCCATCTGGTGAAAGTCGGTGGAAATTGTGGTGATACCATTCAGGATAATTTTCTTCAACGGTATTTCATTGTACGATATAACGCCTACATCTTTTCCTACATTCAATTTCGCAGCCAGTATCCGCTCGATTAAAATGACCAGGTCTTTTTCCATTAGGTTGATATAGACCTCTCCTTTGGCAATGGGTTCTTTCTCAATATCATGCACCACCTTGCACGTGAAGGCATATTGATGACAGAATCGCTTAAATCCTTTTACTATTTCTTCTGGAAAATACGTTTGTTCCGGAAAAATAACCTTAATAGAGTGGTACTTTCGCAGCGGCTGCAGCGCCTTTTCAAGCGCGCCATAGATGTCCCTTTCAAAATTTTCATACACCGCAGCAAAATCCCCCTTGACTCCCGGCACTAACTTATCCAACAACACAAGCTTTTCCTTAGGGATGGTATCGATAATCTCATATGCATTCTCATTACTTTCGTTGAAATGAGCGATGATCACATAATATGAATAATCATCTTTCTTGTTCGCCAGTAGTTTTTTGAATAAAGAAAAATCGTTATTGTAAATATAAAAATCGATTGTTGCCTGTTCGCCCAACGCGGTCGCAAAGGCGTCATAAATAATTCTCTTATGCTCACTTAGTTTGTTGAACAGCAGAAATATCTTCAGCTTTTTACCTACATCCGTACTCCGGATGAAATAACCTTTTCCCGGAACGGAACCCAATATGCCAGCCTTCTTTAAGTGCTTGTAACACTTTTCTACTGTATCGCGGGAAATTTCAAATTCAAAACTCAGTTCATTGATAGAAGGCAAGGTGTCATTCATTTTAATTTTGCCTTCGCCCATGGCTTTGATAATGGAGTTCGCTAACTGCACATACTTGGGTGTTGCCGAATAGTCGTCAATCTGAATGTGTTTATAAATGTCGTTTTGCTTCGGGGTCATTGATAATATTTATCGTGCTAAACTCTTTTCTGCGTACCTCCAAGACTATTATGGCTCACTGTCGTAATCGCAAAGTGCGCAATATCTGGTAGAATATGCCGAACGATATGTTTGGGATTAGAACCTTTCAGGCCTATGACACCAAGGTGTTAGTAAACAAAGGCTACACCCTTTGTTGAGATTCTACTTTCAAGGTTAAGGTATGCATTGAGTGCTATGACACCCGTAACGCTAAAAATACGGCTTAAGATGCTTTACCTTTCCCAATTGATTCAAACCATTTATAAGCTGCCTCTTTATCTACAAATGTTTCCAAATACAAGTTTTGCCCCGCATACTTTGTGTTCATATTATTTTTGAATTTCTCCATAGCATATTTGGCAAAAACATCATTTCCGATAATGACAGCATGTATTTTCACCCCTGCTTTTACAAACAACATCTCATTCCATACTTTTTCAAGCCAGCCCTGCACTTCTATGGATAGCACACCTACATTCCTTGTATCACCGAGCCAATTCAATAGTGTGCCATGTTGATTTTTATAATTGATAAATTCATTGCAGACGCTGGTCAAGCCATCCATAAATTCTTGACTCGTTGGTTTTCTTAACCAGACATGGAATAATACCATGGAATCTTCATCAAAGAAACATTCCAGATAATCGCGGGCAAACAATTTTTTCATGGCGTTAAGAAAGTTTAGTTTATTAATAATTAGTTAGTGGCCTTAAGCTAAATAAAAGTAATCTTCTAATTTGGGGATCGCCTGCCGTGCCGTTCGGCTTCCCCTCCCGCTTTCGCGATGACGTTAAATTTTTAGTTTTGCGTAACATCCAGTTAATAACTGAAATTACCAGTTAATTCTCACTTAAACCAATAAAGATTGTTTCAGTGTACTTCTTATCCTTGCACCTGCTGTTAACAAACACAAACAAGGCTGATGAACCCAGCACCCTATTTTTCTGAACTCAACCATTCGTATAAATTTGAGATGGGTGCAATTCAAATTCCCCGCGCTGAGCCAGCAACAAAGTTTGCATAACCTGAGTTTAGTAAATCCACTATTGTGCTACTTGAATTAATGACTTTGTACTGTTAGGT
>JANOLM010000121.1:0-2131 GCA_031419815.1 Bacteroidia bacterium | reverse complement strand
TTCCGATCCAGCACCTAATGCCAATGCTATCGGCAAAATTCCTAAAATAGTACATAGGCTTGTCATTAAAATAGGACGAAACCGAGACTCAGCGGCTTCCATCACTGCCTCTAAAATTTTCTTTCCTTGTTCTTTTCGCTGGTTGGCAAATTCTACAATAAGGATTCCATTTTTTGTCACCAATCCGATCAACATGATTATACCAATCTGGCTAAAAATATTTAACGTTTGATTAAAATACCAAAGTGAAATTAGTGCTCCCGCTAATGCTAATGGCACTGTAAACATAATAACGAGAGGATCTTTGAAGCTTTCAAACTGGCCTGCCAGAATCAGGTAGATAATAGCAAGCGCAATAAGGAAGGCAACATACACACTGGATGAGCTCTCTGAGAATTCTCGCGAGGCTCCGTCCAGGCTGGTTGTATAACTATCGTCCAACACCTCGTTGGCAATGCGCTCCATTTCTTTTATGCCTTCACCCAAAGCTATTCCGTTTGCAAGTTGAGCACTTACCTTGGCGGAAGAGTATCGGTTAAACCTATATAATTGTGGTGGACTGCTTTGTTCCTGGAAGGTTACCAGATTATCTAGTTGTATAAGTTCACCGCGTTTATTTTTTACATATAAGGTTTTTAAATCCGTGGGTTCATTGCGGTCTCCACGTTCAACTTGCCCAATGATTTGGTATTGTTTGCCGTCCATGATGTAATTGCCAAAGCGTGAACCGCTCAATCCTAATTGAAGAGTCTGCGCAATATCAATAACGTTTACACCTAAATTTCTGGCCTTATCACGATCAATAGAGATATTGATTTCAGGCTTGTTGAATTTTAAGTCAAGGTCAACAAAGGCAAACTTGGGGCTGGCTGCTGCTTTGGACATAAACTCAGGAAGCACTTTTTTAAGTTTATCAATTTCCGGAGCTTGAATGACAAACTGAACCGGGAATCCACCTCTACGATCACCAATGGTTTGAGCTTGGCTTATAAAGGTTCTGATGCCGCTATATTTTTTTACTTTGCCGGTCACATCGTCAACTATCTGTTGCTGGGTACGATCGCGGTCTTTTGCTTCACTAAGGATTACCCGAATAAAACCGGAGTTTACCCCTGAACCACCAAAACCTGGTGCCGTAACGCTTACTAATCCGTTGCGTTCAGGTACTTCTTCTGAAATAAATTGTGTTAGCTCTTGAACATATCGATCCATATACTCAAACGTAGCGCCTTCTTGTGCCTGAGCTTGTAACCTGAATTCACTTCGATCTTCCATGGGCGCTAATTCTGATGGAAGTGTTGTTCCTAAAAAATAGATCAATACCCCGGAAACACCAATGATGACAAACGCCAGCCATCTGCGTTTCATAAAACCTTCAAGTGTTGATGCGTAGCTAGTCGTCAGCCAGTTGAAGAATGGTTCTGTTTTTCTATACAGCCATGGCTGAACCGCCCTGCGTTTCAAAATTTTAGCGCACATCATAGGAGTTAGTGTAAGCGAAACAAAAGCGGAAATAGCCACAGAACTTGCTACCACCAATCCAAACTCCCTAAACAAACGACCGGTCAAGCCTTGTAGAAAAATCACGGGAAGGAACACAGCAACCACCGATACAGTTGTAGAGATTACGGCAAAATAAATTTCTGTGGAGCCTTTCTTCGCAGCTTCTTCAGGATCTTCGCCTTCCTCAATTTTTACATAAATATTTTCCAACACAACAATAGCATCATCTACTACTAACCCTATTGCCAATACAATTCCCAACAACGTGAGCACATTGATAGTGAAACCTAATAAATACATAACAAAAAAGGCTCCGATTAAGGAGATGGGAATAGTAGCAACCGGAATTAGCGTTGTGCGCCAATCGCGTAAGAACAAAAAGATAACAGCAAGTACTAAGCAAAAAGCAATAATGATGGTTTCTTCCACTTCGGCAATGGAAGAGCGAATGTATTGTGTGGAATCAAAACTAATAGTAAATGTTATATCCTCGGGCAAGTCTCTTTTGATCTGATCTAGCTTTTTGTATAGACGATCTGCAATATCTATGTTATTGGCTCCTGGCTGGGCCACTATTGCAAGTCCACATCCAGGCTGTCCATTTGTACGAAAAATTGCCCGGTCATTT
>JANOLM010000120.1:0-11632 GCA_031419815.1 Bacteroidia bacterium | reverse complement strand
GGAATGAGGTAATAAAAAGAAACAATTGAATTTTTAGAACTCCCCATAAATAAATGCCAGCTACAAATATCTTCAAGAGATGCCTTTCCAAGTTGTCAATCGTGGCTCAAATGATTTTGTCAATTGTCGATTGATTCTTTCGCTTTCTCTATTGATTCGTTCATTAAGTCTCGCACTTTTTTTACCCGTTCCATTTCCGATTCAAGATAGTCCCTCACCTTCTCCTGGTTAGTAGAATCGGGCAAGGGGTTAAATTTATGCATCCAATCCATCATGGCATTATTGGCAGAGTCCAAGTTGGAGATAACTCTTTCCAATTGCTGTTTTCGCTCAACTACCATGTCTGGGGTGTTAGCGATTTGATCCTGAAGGTCTTTTTTTAACTTATAGATGTCTTCCATCTTCGGCATTACCTCATCGTGCACATCCATTACCTGACTATAAAGAGCCTCATTTGGGTTGGCCCCGTCTGTTGAGCTTGAGTCTTGATCAGCTTCAGAATGCCCGGCAGGTTTGGCACAAGCTGACAGCAATAGTGCAGAGAACAAGATTATGATAATGGATTTCATGGCAGTTGGAAAAGTTACGTGCTGAATTAAAGATCGATATTATATAGGTCTGCTCAAAATTCCTTTACCGAACAGTAGTTAGTAGATCAACAGATTTTTTTGAAAATCTTATGCAGGATTGTTGTGTAAGCAGATTTTTTGTTTTTCCTTCGCTCCTACAAATAAGAAACATGAGCAAGCGATTCTATTTTTACTATTATTATTTTCAAACCCGCATGGGACTTGAAAGAGAATTGCTTTGTAAATAGAAATAGATAAAACACAAAGAAACTCAGAAAAGTCCCGGAAAGCCGGGACTTTTTGTTTTAAGACATCTTTAATAAACTCACCTTCTCTTTTTGGAAAGGAAACGTGCAGGGTTTGTTAGAAATGTCATTAGGAAAAATAACATGAGCAAAAAGAAACACTTACGAATTGCTATTCAGGGCATTGCCACCAGTTTTCACGAAGTGGCCGCCATGACGTATTTCAACGAGCCCATTGAAACGGTGGAGTGCTTGTCATTTCACACCCTGTGTGAATCATTGAAAAACGGTAAGTCTGACTTTGCCGTGATGGCAATTGAGAATTCGATTGCCGGAAGCATTCTTCCGAATTATTTTCTCTTACAAGAGTATCACTTCAGTATCATTGGTGAAGTGTATCTCCCCATCCACATGCATTTACTTGCCTTGCCGGGAGTGAAATTGAAGGATATCAAAACTATTGAATCTCACCCGATGGCAATACGCCAGTGTTCTGATTATCTGCATCGGCTAAATGGAGTGGACATCCGCGAAAGCGATGATACCGCTTTGTCTGCTCAACGGGTGAAGGAGAAAAATTTAAAAAATACAGCTGCCATTGCCAACGAATTTGCTGCTAAAAAATTTGGTTTAGAAATTCTTGAGAAACGGATAGAGACTCATAAGAAAAATTTTACTAGATTTTTGATTTTGACAAAACGGGCAAATCGAAAATTGGATAGTAACAAAGCTTCCCTGAGTTTCGAAGTAGCCAATGAAGTAGGAAGTCTAGCCGATGCACTAATAACATTCAAAAATTGCCAACTCAACCTTTCCAAAATTCAATCCATACCAATTATTGGAAAGCCCAGTGAATACTCCATTCACATCGATGTAGAATGGAAGAAAAGAAAAAGCTATGATGAGGCTATTCACCAATTGTTGAGACAGGTGAAAAACCTCAATATTTTAGGAGAGTATAAAAAAGGAAAAATAGAGTATAAATAAAATAATGAAACTTTGCCCTCTCCGCATTAAGCTTTAGGCCGATTCCCTTCTCCCTTTGGAGAAGGTGGCCGAAGGCCGGATGAGGTAAAGAGGGTTGGAGAAAAAGATTTATGATACAACCATCAAATAGAATCGCCAACGTAGAGGAATACTACTTCAGCAAAAAACTAGCGGAGGTGCGTGGCCTTGATACTCCTGAATTGAAAGTGATCAACCTGGGAATCGGAAGCCCGGATCAGGCTCCTTCGAAGAGTACCATTGAGGCCTTGATTTCTTCTTCACAAAATCCTGCCAACCACGGTTACCAGAATTATAAAGGCATTCCGCAATTAAGGAAAGCCATTGCCGATTTTAATCAGCGTACGTATCAGGTTTCATTAAATCCTGAAACGGATATTCTTCCATTGATGGGTTCGAAGGAAGGCATCATGCATGTGGCAATGGCATTTATTAATGAAGGCGATGAAGTATTGATACCTGATCCCGGCTATCCAACATATTCTTCCGTAGCAAAACTTGTGGGCGGAAAAATCAGGACGTATGAAATGAAGGAGGAGTCGAATTGGGGTATCGATATTGAGGCTTTGAAGAAAAGTGATTTGTCAAAAGTAAAAATCATGTGGGTAAATTTTCCACACATGCCAACCGGAAGAGTGGCTTCACGTAAGGAACTTAAAGAACTTGTTGACCTGGCGCGGAAAAATCATTTCCTGATCGTGAATGATAATCCTTATAGCTTAATTCTAAATGATCATCCATTAAGTATTCTTTCCATTGAAGGAGCAGAGGAAGTTGCCCTTGAATTAAATTCATTAAGTAAATCGCACAACATGGCGGGCTGGCGCATTGGTTGGGTAGCTGGAAAAAAAGAATATATCGAAGCTGTTCTCCGCGTGAAGAGTAATATGGATTCTGGAATGTTCCTGGGATTGCAACATGCTGCTGTGGAGGCTTTGAATAATAATGAAAGTTGGTTCCATGAATTAAACGATATGTATAGGAAAAGACGTGAAGCCGCTTGTCGCATTTTAGATGAATTGGGATGTAGCTTTTCTACTGAACAGTCAGGGTTATTTGTTTGGGCGAAGGCTCCCGCGAATATCAGCGATGTAGAAAAGTGGATTGATGAACTCTTATACGGAACAAAAGTATTTATCACACCCGGTTTTATTTTTGGAGAAGCGGGAAAAAAATTCATCCGCATATCCCTATGCGCAACAGTGGAAAAGTTGGATGAGGCCTTGGCAAGAATTCAAAAGTTTACAGCAAAAAAGTCTAATGTCTCAAGTCTTACTACTCAAGTCTAATTAAATGAAAACAACAGTAATTGGTCTGGGATTAATTGGAGGTTCGATGGCGCTTGACTTGCGAAAAGCAGGATTGACAACTGAACTAATTGGTGTAGACCTGAATCCTGATCACGCACTTAAAGCTGTGGAACTTGGGATCGTAGATAAAACATTGCCGGAAGATAAAGCGCTGGCGTTAGCCGATCTCGTAATCCTTGCTATTCCGGTGAACGCGGCTTGTGCTTTCCTCTCATCCGTTTTGGATGCGGTAAAGAAGGGAGCCGTTGTCATTGATACGAGTTCCACTAAGAGATCCATTTGTAAATCGGTTGCTCATCACCCCAACCGTAAGCAGTTAGTAGCCGCCCATCCAATTGCTGGTACAGAAAACTCAGGACCGACTGCTGCCTTCGAAGGTCTTTTTCGCGGCAAAACAAATATCATTTGTGAACAGGATGAATCTTCCCCTGAAGCACTTGCTATTGCTTTAAAGGTTTTTGATACCCTGGGCATGAATACTATTTTTATGGATCCTGATGAACACGACCGTCACGTAGCATATGTGTCGCATCTCTCGCACGTGAGTTCATTTCTGCTGGGTCAAACTGTGCTGGATATTGAGAAAGACGAAAAGAATATTTTCGATTTGGCGGGAAGCGGTTTTGCGTCCACCGTTCGCTTGGCGAAAAGCTCACCAGATATGTGGGCGCCTATTTTCGAACAGAATTCAGAATATTTGAGCCAGGCGTTATTAGAGTACATCATGCACCTTCAAAAATTTCATTATCATTTGATGAAACACGATACAAAAGAACTACATCGCATCATGACAAAGGCCAATGAAATAAGAAGAGTACTGGGGAATAAATAAGACTCTTAATTTTCTTCTTCTCAAGGAGATGAAAAGGGATGAAGTGACGATAAAACTAAATTTTGAATATTGAATTTTAAACTTTGAATTCTAAAAATCATGAGCAAGAAAGGATTACAACTCGAATCGATTACTAGCTGGCTTAAGGCAGACCGCCCCATCATTATCAGTGGCCCATGCAGTGCTGAAACTGAAGAACAGATGGTGGCCACCGCCAAACAAATTGCGGCCACAGGAAAAGTACATGCGTTGCGTGCCGGTATTTGGAAACCCCGCACACGGCCTGGTCAATATGAAGGCGCTGGTGAAGAAGGATTGAAGTGGCTGATTCAAGCCAAGAAAGAAACTGGTTTACCAGTGACAACCGAAGTGGCCAACGCTGCTCACGTTGAAGCCTGCTTGAAAGCAGGTGTTGACATTCTATGGATTGGTGCACGCACCACAGTAAATCCCTTCTCCGTTCAGGAGATTGCCGACTCATTGAAAGGTGTCGACATTCCAGTGATGATTAAGAATCCGATTAACCCCGACCTTGAACTATGGATTGGGGCGTTCGAGCGATTGAATAAAGCAGGTATAACCAAAATGGCTGCCATCCATCGTGGGTTCTCTTCGTTTGAGAAGGGGCCTTTCCGGAATGCACCGATGTGGGATCTTGCCATCGAATTAAAAACAAGAATCCCTGAGTTGGACATGCTCTGCGACCCTAGTCACATTGCCGGCAATCGGGAACTGATCTCTTTCGTTTCGCAAAAAGCGCTTGACCTCGACATGGCGGGTTTAATGATTGAAAGTCACATCAATCCGGATGCGGCATGGAGTGATGCCAAGCAACAGGTAACACCTTTAGTACTTGGAAAAATTATCAGTGAGTTGGTTGTGCGCACGGCATCCACTGATAACAAAATATTTAAGGATACACTAAGTCTTTTGCGCGAACAGATCGACCACCTGGATGATGACATCATGTCGAAGATGGCATCTCGAATGAAAATTTCAGAGAAGATAGGCCAGTACAAAAAGGAAAACAACGTCACCATTCTTCAGGTAAACCGCTGGGAAGAGATTGTTCAAACCCGTGTTGCCATGGGCAAAGCCATGGGCATGGATGAAGGCTTCACGCGCGATCTGTTGCGACTTGTACACCATGAATCTATACAAGTACAAACGAAAGTGATGAATAAAATAGAGGAGAGAGTATAACTTAACACTAAAAGTCGTTTCGTTGGTAAAGTTTCAAATCCTTTATACTTTTGCCCGCCTTCCAGATGGGAGGGCGTCCTCACTCTGAAAAGAGTTTTTGAATTGCCCAGGTGGCGAAATTGGTAGACGCACTACTTTGAGGTGGTAGCGCCCGTAAGGGTGTGCTGGTTCGAGTCCAGTTCTGGGCACACATCAGTTAAAGGTTAATAGTTATCAGTAAAACGTCTGATAACTATTAACTGATAACTGAAAAGCCGAAGTGGTGAAATTGGTAGACACGCACGTTTCAGGGGCGTGAGGCGAAAGCTGTGCGGGTTCGAGTCCCGCCTTCGGTACTGATAATAGGCTGAATTTAGAACAAATTCAGCCTTTTTTTGATCACTCACCTAAACTGTGCCAAGAAACTGTGCCCGGAAAATATCCATTCAAACTTGCTGTGCTACGCCATAAAAACTTCAACATGAAAAAGTGATGGCATATAGAATTCCATCTCAAAGCCTTACCTATCCTCTTAAAAATTGGTTGTTGCTTCCTAAGCTGTCGTCTATTTTAGGGTTAAGAAAGGCTCTTATTTTTGTATCATCCTCAAAATAAAAAAGCCATCAGGATTTTCCCGACAGCCTATATGATCTTTTTAATTTGCTCTTTGTAGATTATTAAATTTTTGACTCTCTGACTGCTTTCTTTTGATGAGTTTTTGAATACGTTGGGCAAGAATAGGTAGAGCATGCCGAAACCATTATAGAAACCACCAGAACCAATAGCACGACTAACTTTTTCATAAGCATATCTTTGTTTTTATTGTTGCAAAAGTAGATTATAAGTACTTTGAATTAACGTTGATAACGCCAAAATTCTTACACGGGTTCCTTATATTTCTATAAATTAGTTCTGATGAAAGGAAACAGAAACTGTAGTTTATTGGTTATTTAACTAAAATCAACAATCACGAATGCTTGGATACCGTTTTTCAAAATATACACCATCTCCTGAAGGCCAAAGCACTGATTTTGAAAAACTTTTAAAGATTTTCATGCAATTGGTGCTAATTACCTCTGGCAACGTAGCAGAGGCACTTCAATGGCTGACAGAAGTGGATAAACAATACAAGTTGACAACTGAAAATTATGGTATCGGAGATTTTATCGAAGATCTTAAGCGAAATGGCTTCATCTCGGAAAATAGTCCAAATGGAGAATTTAAACTCAACGCTAAAGGAGAACAAAACCTCCGTCAATCTGCGCTTGAAGAAATTTTTGGTAAACTAAAAAAGACAAAAGGTGGTGAACACAAAACTCACCACAATGGTAGAGGTGATGAGCCCACAACTGACAGACGCGATTACGAGTTTGGCGATACATTAGAGCAAATCTCCATGACCGATTCATTAAAAAATGCGCAGGTGAATCATGGTGTGGATGATTTCTACATGACGGAGGAAGATTTGGAAGTAATTGAGAATGAATTTAAGACTCAAACTTCCACGGTGCTGATGATTGATATTTCGCACTCCATGATTTTGTATGGTGAGGATCGCATTACACCTGCTAAAAAAGTAGCCATGGCCTTGGCTGAATTGATCACCAAGAAATACCCCAAAGACACACTCGATATTTTAGTCTTTGGCGATGACGCCTGGCAAATTGAAATCAAAGACCTCCCCTATTTGCAGGTTGGACCTTATCACACCAATACCGTAGCGGGCTTGGAGCTGGCAATGGATATCCTGCGAAAAAGAAAAAACGCCAACAAGCAGGTGTTTATGATCACAGATGGTAAACCAACGTGCATCAAGCAGGGAATCAAATACTATAAAAATAGCTTTGGCTTGGATCATAAAATCTTAGCGAAGACATTGAACCTTGCCGGGCAATTGCGAAAGATAAAGATACCTGTAACCACCTTCATGATTGCCACAGATCCTTACTTGAAAACATTCGTGAGAGATTTCACTAAAGCTAATAACGGCAATGCCTATTATAGCAGCCTACAAGGATTGGGTAACCTCGTCTTTGAAGATTTTAAGAAAAATAAAAGAAAGAATTTATAATACTCATTAACAGATAGCCCTTTTACAAATTCATGAACGACCACAAAAGCATTAAAACAGTAGCGCAATTAAAAAGCTCAGGCTACGTATCCAAAACAATAAAAGACGAACTCAGACACAACCTGATTGAAAAACTCCGAAACAAAGAAAATGTCTTTGAAGGAATATGGGGCTATGAGGAAACTGTAATCCCAGATTTGGAAAGAGCCATTCTTGCGGGTCATGACATCAACTTATTAGGTCTGCGTGGCCAGGCCAAAACGCGTCTGGCGCGATTGATGGTAAAATTACTTGATGAATACATTCCAATCATTGAGGGATCTGAACTAAACGATGATCCTCTTCACCCTATTTCCCGATACGGAAAGGATAAAATTAAGGAGCTAGGAGATGCCATGACAATTGAATGGGTCTATCGGGATGACCGCTACACGGAAAAATTAGCAACGCCAGATGTCTCCATTGCCGATCTGATTGGAGATGTTGATCCCATCAAAGCAGCAACTCTAAAGTTGCCGTATTCTGATGAACGCGTCATTCACTTTGGTTTAATCCCAAGATCACACCGGTGCATTTTTGTGATCAATGAATTGCCCGATTTACAAGCGAGGATTCAAGTGGCCTTGTTTAATATTCTTCAAGAGGGCGATATCCAAATCCGGGGATTCAAGATTAGGTTGCCGCTTGATCTTCAATTTGTTTTTACAGCCAATCCCGAAGACTACACCAATCGCGGAAGCATCGTGACTCCATTAAAAGATCGCATCGATAGTCAGATTATCACGCACTATCCTAAGACGCTCGATATTGGAAAGAAAATCACCCAACAGGAAGCCTACATCCGCGAAGAGCAAAAGAAAGTTGTTTCTTCTTCAGAGATCACCAAAGACCTTGTTGAGCAGATCGCATTTGAAGCCCGGAAAAGTGAATATGTGGATGCCAAAAGTGGTGTCTCAGCCCGGCTTACGATTTCAGCCTATGAAAATTTGATAGCAGGTGCCGAACGGAGATGCATCATTAATAAAGAGAAAAGTACTTTCATTCGCATTTCTGATTTTGTGAGCGTTATCCCTTCGATTACAGGAAAAGTTGAACTCGTTTATGAAGGTGAACAAGAAGGGCCGGGCATTGTAGCACAAAACCTGGTAGGCAAAGCTATCCGGACACAATTTTTAAATTACTTCCCCGACCCAGATAAATTTCGAAAGCAAAAAGAAAAAAGTCCGTATAAAAAAATTGCTAATTGGTTTGGCGATGGCAATACGATTGACCTTCTGCATGATCTAAGCAACCAGGATTATGAAAAGTTGTTAAAGAGTGTCCCCGGACTTCTTGATTTAATAAATGAATTTCACAAAGCCCAGGATCAAAGCACTAAACTCTTTCTAATGGAATTTGCATTACACGGTTTGGCCGAGTACAGCCTGATCAGCAAGCATAATCTTACCAACGGCCTTCAGTTTAAAGATCTTCTCAGCAGTATGTTCAGCATGCCCAAAGCTGGACAAGAAGAGGATGAAGATAACGATGATGAAAATTTTAAAGGGCTGCGGTAATGATTCAAAAATTGTATGACCCCAATTTTTGAAAATTTTATCTATATCCATTGGAATGCAAATCTATAATCTTCCGCACACTAAACTCGGCAAAAGCCATGAGCAGCTTTTGTTGGATCGTGTACAACTTCAGGAGCTAAAGAAATTGGTTTCAAGAGGCGAGGGTCAAAATCTTGAGTTTAAAAGAAAAGCTGCCCATCCTGATAAAATCGCCCACGAGTTGATTGCCTTCGCCAACACTGGAGGTGGAACAATGCTTATTGGAGTTGATGATGACAAAAGTATTCCTGGTGTAAAATATCCGGAGGAAGAATCGCACATGGTAAATGACATGTTGGATAAGCAATGCAGACCGAAATTAATATTCAATGAAAAGGCCATCCGAATTTCGGGAAAACATTTTGTTCTTCATCTCGAGGTTCCCAAAAGTGAAAAACCTCCGCATTATTTTGTGATCAGTCCCGATCGGAAAGAATGCTATGTCCGTGTGGATGATAAATGTATGAAAGCAAGCCGCGAAATGCGTGAGATCATCAGAAGATCTCGATCGAAAAACGGTGTTCGTTTTACCTATGGTGAAAAAGAAGATCAACTGATCAAATATCTGAATCAAACCCCAACCATTACCCTGGATCAGTTCAGGAAACTTACCTCCCTTAATCGGTTTAATGCCTCGAAAAAACTTGTGCTTCTGGTGCTGGCGCACGTGCTTAAGATTATACCTACAGAAAAAGGTGATTTATACTCAAGGTTTTAACCTCAGCTTTTTTCAAACAATCGATCTTAATCTTTACAAAAGATTAATCCAAACATTTGTTTAATTACAATCAGTTTGACTAGATTTATTCAATTGATCGAATGTCGCGAAAAAACGTTTCATACTTGCAGGTACTTTCATCCTAGTGAGAAATGTGTTTTCGCGATTTTTTTATGTGTTGTTGAACCCTTCTTCTAATTATGGCTAAAAAAGACAAAGACCTGCCTGCCGGCCCGCCTCCCGAAGTCGTACGGAGGGCAGGCAAGGCAGGGAAAAAGATTTTCGTGCTCGACACCTCTGTCATCATCTACGAACATAATAGCATCCTCAACTTTGACGAACACGACATCGGAATCCCCATCACGGTATTGGAGGAACTGGATAACTTTAAAAAGGGGAATGACACCAAGAATTTTGAGGCCCGCGAATTCATTCGCCTGATCGACAAGCTCGCCAAAGACCAAATGCTTCATCACTGGAACCCTATCAACGGAAAGGGTAAAGGAAACTTTAAAGTTTTGATGGATACTGGTGGCAATGGGCAAGTGGATGCCAACAAAGTTTTTAATGAGGACAAAGCTGACCATCGAATTCTAAATTCAGCATTGCTTCTCCAGAAAGAAGAGAAAGGAAAAAAAGTAATCCTGGTTTCAAAAGATATTAACCTTCGGCTAAAAGCCAAAGCCCTCGGATTAAATGCTGAAGACTATACTACGGGCAAGATCCAGAATATCAGCTCGCTCTACACAGGCAGTAAGGTTGTGGAAGACATTGACCCCACCTTGATCAATTTGCTTTATGACAAAGGTTATTGTCCGCCACATGAAGTATTGGGCAAAGAGAAGCCCCTGAAAAACCACTACTACATTTTAAAGAGTGGAAAAAAATCAGTGCTTGCTTTCTACAACTCTGCCAACGGAATGGTAGAGCAAGTAGAAAAACGAAATGTGTATGGAATAAAACCCCGAAATGCAGAACAGGCTTTTGCCATTCATGCCGTGCTTAAACCAGAAATCAAACTGGTTTCAATGCAAGGTGTAGCCGGAACCGGCAAAACGTTGATAGCCCTGGCAGCAGCTTTGGAACAAAAGAGGGAATACAAACAAATCTATTTGGCAAGGCCAATTGTCCCACTCAGCAATAAAGACATCGGGTATCTGCCTGGAGATATAAAATCGAAGTTGAACCCGTACATGGAGCCCTTGTGGGACAACCTTAAATTCATTCAGAACCAGTACAGTGAAAATGATAAAGAGTACGCAAGGATCACCGAAATGGTGACGAACGAGAAACTGGTGATTACACCACTTGCTTACATTCGTGGAAGGAGCTTATCCAACATATGCTTCATTGTGGATGAAGCACAGAACCTTACCCCCCATGAAGTAAAAACAATCATTACGAGGGCTGGCGAAAATTGTAAAATCATTTTCACAGGAGACATTCACCAAATTGATACTCCTTACCTCGATTCGCAAAGCAATGGTTTATCCTACTTAATTGATCGATTAAAAGATCATGAATTGTATGCCCACGTCACACTGGAAAAAGGTGAACGATCGGAGTTGGCGAACCTTGCAAACGAGCTGTTATAGAGGTTAAAAGCATTCTTCTTTACCCTGCAATATTTTTATCCATTATGTCGAAAAAGAGAAGGCTAATCCTTCTTTTTGAGCATTTCTTGTTATACTGCCCTAAATGATTGAGTAAGATTTATGGTGGTTCGTTGAACCTCTTGTGCTTTCTTCTAATAGCAGCCCCTAATCATATCCTGTCGAAATTGGTTCGATTTTTTACTTCCATCAAAGCGGTCTTTATTTGTATCACCAACAAAAAAACCATTATGTTACTTTTCAATTGGACATTCAAATACTTCTCGGAGAGCAAGAAAGTAGAATTCTTGAAAGATAAAGGAATTATGTTGGGCACGCGTTTACGCCAGGGTCGAAAAGTATATTTATATATGCTGAAAGATTTTTTTGTAGAGGTCGTATTTCAAAACGACAATCTGGATCAACAACCAGAAACTCTTGAGACATTTTCAAGTTTGAATAATTTGAATGTCTACCTGGAGAAGGAATTTAAAACAGCTTTCTAAAACAGTA
>JANOLM010000119.1:0-6957 GCA_031419815.1 Bacteroidia bacterium | reverse complement strand
TTTTGTCTTTCCGTATCTGTGAAATAGCTCAAGCTTCCGCTTCCCCAAACCAGCGGTTTGTTATCTAGCCTGCAATTATCTTTAACAGTTCCATCGCTACACGTATTTATACTTTTATCATAACCCAATTCCTGAAATTGCCAAAGCATTTTGCTACCGGGTAGTGTGTATAAGAAGGCCGCTGCCATTTTCATTCTATCCAGGGAGATTGATATATCTTTGATATTATAAGCAGTTGAGTTTTTTCCATTCGTTTGCATATCAAAAGTCACACGTTCCTCATCGTGGCTTTCCATATACGACACATGCGTTTTTGCCAACGCATTTCCGATGGGCTGACTTGTGTTTCCTTTCATAACTTCACGGAAATCAAAATTGAGGTTTCTCCAGAGAACCATCCCTTTTGATGCCAGATTAGCTTCTTCAGCTTCATCGGCAAAGTGTTCAAGAATAATTATTGTTTTAGGGTTCACCTTAAAGATTTCCGTGGAGATGCGATCCCATATATTAATGCGAGAAGCATCATAGGTACTCCAGGCGCCTACATCATTTCCCGTATTTTTTTGAGTAAAACCTTTTGATAAATCAAATCGGAATCCATCGACATGATATTCTTTTAGCCAATACGAGGTAACGGTATCCACAAAAGCTTGTGTGTAAAGACTTTCGTGATTAAAATCATAACCAACATTATAAGGATGTGTTGCGTCCGGATTGAACCAGGGGTTGTCAGTTGATGGTTTATTATTTGCCTTATCCCAATACATTTTCACCATGGCATTCTGGCCGAAGGCATGATTAAGTGCAATGTCCAGCACTACAGCTATTCCATTTTGATGGGCTTTATCAATGAAGGTCTTAAGTTCATTTTTGGTTCCATAGATTTTGTCTGGGGCCAGGAAATAAGAAGGATTGTATCCCCAACTAAGGTTTCCTTCAAACTCCATGATGGGCATCAGCTCGATTGTGTTTATACCCAGCCGTTTAAAATAATTCAATGAATCCGTTAAATCCTTATAGCGTCTTGAGCCGATGAAATCACGCAGCAGTAATTCGTACACAAGAAGTTCGTCCTTGGGTGGAGGAGTATAGGTGGCTTCATTCGCAGACCATACAAATGGTGTTTGCGCAGTTTGTAAAACAGAAGCGATGCCGTTGTCAGTTCTTGTGTTGACGGGAAGGTTAGGATATGTTGAAGACGGAATTGACGAATCATTATAAGGATCAGATACTTTGTCGGTAAGCGGGTCGCCAATTTTGATTGTGCCTTCTACCCAATATTGAAAGACATATTCCTTTCCGGATTGAAGCCCATTCAATTCTATCCAAAATCGTTTACCATCGGCAGTCTTTTTCATAAGATAATTATCATTGAGCTGCCAGTTAGTAAAATCACCCACCACATAAACGAATTGCTTAGCTGGGGCTAACAAAACCAGAGTAGCTTTGGAAGCATCTGTTGAAAAATAGTTTATGCCATCCTTTGCACCTACGGGTAAATTTTCAGTAACGGTAGATCCACGAAATAAAACTGTATAACCCACCACAGTCTCTGCCACAGTTGTAGCAAAGGTAGCCTGAGCTTTTATTGAAAGTATGCCACTTTGCGCAGGTGAGTAGCTGGTTTGATAAGTTGTAGCATTAGTAGTTGATCCAATGGATAAAAAGCCGGTTCCCGAATCTACAAAAAGCTCTATTAAACTGGCCGTTGAAGAAGCTTGCGTTGAAATAGAAATATTTTGTCCTTGCTCAACAAAGATCTGGTTATAGGATGGATCTGGTGTGAGAATTGAAATATAATTGGGCAGGTTAAGTTTGATATAAGTATCAGGTGAGGTTTGTTTGGTGCCAGTTGTATTGCGAAAAACTAAGGCTAGCCAAAAAATGTTTGTGCCTTGTGGAACCTCAAAATATTGGCGTAATGTAGGGGAGAAAGTTATTTGCCATTTGCCTGCCTGTCCTGAAACGGGGGTCATCTTTCCTATACCATCATCTTTTCCCCAATTCCCTTTTACGTTTGTCCAATCAGAACCAATTGGACTTGTTGTATTTTTTGTAACTACCCCGGCATGAGCATAAATGGAAGTCTCGGTGGATAGCGGGGTTCCAACAGCATTAAAGGTGAGTGTGACAAGTTCGTTACCAGAAGCATTTGATGGAGAAAGTGTCACCTGTCCGAATAACACACTTGCTAAGAATAGAAAAGTTAATGATAAGCAGATTTTTACTTTTTGCATGAGATAGAGCGGAAAAAAAATAAATACAAAGTTATCAAAACCAAATTGGTCTTACATAACTGCTGTTGCGCGCGCTGGTGCAATCAATACACCTTGCTGGGTAATGATCGGTATTGAAATTTCCATCAAAGTCACATTTTCCATTAAGTATGGGGAATGGCAAATTTGAGGGACGAAGCACGAAGCGTTGATAGCTTTGGTTTGAGACTTGAAAGAACCCCAATGTTTTTTCTGATGGGTTATTTATGTTTATAATGTTACCGGTAATTTCTGCCGGTGGGGTATCAAAAATTGAGCCTACCTGATTAGCAAGAATATTCACCTTGCGCCAGTATTCAAATGATTCTTTTGTTATAGAGGATTGATATGTTGTAAAATAATGTTTTTCAAGAAATGTCCAATCAATTATCCGAGATCCCACTAGCAGTCCATTAATGAATGAGGAAGAGGTAGTTGATCTATCAAATAGAACCACGCGTTGAGGATCAGCATTTTGAATTACAAAGCAAGGTGGAGGTATTGATCCAAAAGGATCGGGGAAGTCGGTAGGAGATAAAAGAAAAGCCTCTTCTACACTCCATTTTAAGAAAGCGCTATTCGAAGATGTAAGCGTTGAGTTGCTATACACTTTTAAGAAGTCTTTGCTGGTGAAGGCTCCTTCAGAATCAACCACCTCTTCTTTCACTATTTCGTAATAGGTGGAATTTAAGACAGCAGGCTCCGGCATTTTTTCAGGAAGTGATTTGTAGATTTTGCCATTGGGAAGAGCAATTTCAATATGATAAGTCCGTCCTGGAATTCCCGGAACATTGTTGAGTGTATATATTCCGGGTGATAAACTTTCCACGTAAGAAAATGAATCACCGGTATCATCAAATAAAGTAATGGAGGCTCCACTAATTGGAAATGGAAGTCGATTAATGTTAGCGGTTGTCCCAAGTTGAATAATATTTTGATCGCTAAGTGTGCTGATTTGCCCCGACACGACAAGCCTGCCTCCGGCTATCTCTACTGGAAAATCGAGGGGTGTAAGGCAGCTTATTAGAACTGAAAATAGTCCTGCTTGGTAGAGATAAGATGCTAATGGCTTTTTAAAAAACTTCATCCTATAACTTTTAAAACTTAAAATTATAGGTTATGGAGGGAAGCGCTGATCCTAAGACAGAAAGGGTATAGGCTTTTGGAATAAAATAATTGGACGCAGGCCTTTGATAAAAGACAGAATAAGCATTTTGCCTTCCAAACAGATTGTAGACAGAAAACACAAGTGAATCGTCAAATTTTTTGATGACATTTCCTATCGTAAAGGAGAAATCGAAACGCACATAATTGGGTATTTTATATTTGTTTCGCTCGGAGTAAACAGGAACAACTGTGCCATCTACGATATAGCTAGACTCAATCGCGGTAAGCGGTCTTCCTGTATTATAAGAATAGATAAAAGAGAAGGCACCACCATTGCGTGTTCTTCTATTGGTTACAATATTAAGTGTATGTGGCTTGTTGTAATTGGATGGAAACCAACTGCCTCTATTGATAGATTCGGATTCAAACTCAGAAGAGACCTGGATTTGAGTTTGAGAGTAGGTATACGATGCCCAGCCTGTCCATTTTCCTTTTAACTTTCTAATGTAAAGCTCACCTCCGTATGCACGACCACGCCCTGAAAGAAGTTCTGTTTCGATGTGACGATTAAGAAATAACTGAGGGAAATTTTTATACTCAACTAGGTTTTGCATTTTTTTGTAGAATACTTCTGCAGAAGTCTCCCAAATATTGTCTTTCAGATTTAAAAAATAGCCAAACGAAAAATTATCGGCAAGCTGTGGAGGAAGATATTTATTGCTAACCTGCCATAGGTCGACTGGAGTAGGGGAGGTTGTATTGGAGATCAGGTGAATATATTGTCTCATACGATTATAGCTAGCCTTGAAGGATTGATTTGAAGTGACGTTAAAGCGGGCAGAGATACGAGGTTCAAAGCCTCCAAATCTTTTTATGCTTTCGAATTTCTTGTAGTAAGAAGTGTCGCTGATAGTGGAGGTTGATTTGGGCACATTGGGCGAATAACTAAAAACTGTATCACTACCAATGTGAGCATATTGCGAATATCGAAGTCCAAAAGAAAGTGAGAAATTTTCTGATATTTCAAAATCATCATTTACAAAAACTGAAAATTCTGCTCCACTATTTTTATCAACCTTCTTTGCTACAATGCCTGGGTTCCCTTTGTAACCAACTAGCTCTTCCGGCTTTGGAAGATAGACAATGGCTTCTATGCCAGCAACAATAGTTTGATGTTCATCCGGAGTATAATTAACTGATTCTTTTAATTGAAAATAACTAAGGGCGTTGGATAATTGGGAAGCTTCAACTCCCGAGGGATCAAATAATGTGCTTTTGAAATGACCATACGATAGAGACAATACAGGTGAGGCTTTTCTATTTGAGAAACTTCGCCATTTGGCATTGACCACTGAATTATCCCAGTTATAGCCAAATTGATTGGAGAATTGAAAAAAATCTTTACTGGTATAGTAAGTTACATCGGTAGTACTGTTGGCGGAAAAGCGATGACTTAATGCTGCGAATGCGTCATAAAACGAAAGCCGACTTTTCTTTACATTGGGGTCATCAACTATTTTAAGTATCCAGTTGGAATATGAAGCTCTTCCGGCCATTAGCAAAGAAGTCTTCCCTGTTTTAATTGGCCCCTCGGCTGTGAAGCGACTTGATATAGGCCCAACTCCACCTTGGTATTTCCATTTGTCGAAATCTCCCCTTCGGGTTGTTACTTCTAAAACTGAGGAAGCGCGACCTCCAAAATTGGCAGGCACATTCCCTTTGTATAAGCTAAAATTGTTTACAACATCTTGATTAAAAGCTGAGATAAATCCTAAAGCATGTGAGGTATTAAAAATGGGTACATCATTTAGCAGAACAAGGTTCTGATCTGTCCTTCCGCCCCTCACATTAAATCCAGAAGACCCTTCACCTACGCTACTTACCCCTGGCATTAATTGCAGGCTTTTCAATATATCCACTTCTCCCATTAGTGTAGGCAATGTTTTCACTTCTAAAATAGAAAGTTTAGTTAGCCCTGAAAGCGACTCCTTGATATTACTATCAATTGGGCGTGAGCTTATGATAACTTCTTCAAGACTTATCGATCCTTCCTCCATTTCAATATCCAATACTCCATTTGAGAATACTTTAATCCGATAGTACAAGGGTTTCATGCCAACATGCCGGATCATTATTCGATATTTTCCTCTTGGGAGTTCCAAATAGTAGTTTCCAAATTGATCGGAATAATCGAAGTATTTAAATAAATCTGCTGAGATTGAAGCTCTGGTTATTGTTTCTTTTGATCCTTTTATGCTGATTGTGCCGGTAATGTTAACAATTGGGTTTTGGCTGACAACCGTAGAATCACCAATTACGGTCCACTTAAGATTATCCCACTCACCTTGAGCCTGGCATAACTGAAAAGAACAACAAAGTACGATTGTCGTGAAAATCTTGAATGAAGAGATCATACCCTTTCGTGAATTTTTTTAAAACCTCAAAATATAGTATTAAGTTTAGTCAGAAAAGATATTTTTTTAAAAAGTTCATTATTGGTAAATGATTTTAGTGGCAAGAAACTTTTGATTTTAATATAAAGACACCTATGGCATTTCTAAAACCCCAACTCTCTTTCCTGCAAATCATTAACATGAATGTAGGGTTCTTTGGCATTCAATATAGTTTTGGCTTGCAGCAGAGTGCAGTTAATCCTATTTATGATATGTTGGGTGCCAGGCCTGATGAAATCCCATTGTTAAATCTTGCCGGACCAGTTACAGGGTTGATCATCCAACCCATTATTGGAGCGTTAAGTGATAAAACATGGCACCCGAAATTTGGAAGAAGAAAGCCTTACTTTTTTATTGGTGCATTGCTGTGTAGCATTTGCTTGTTCTTTTATCCATTTAGCAGCACGCTTTGGATGGCTGCTGGTTTATTATGGATATTGGATGTTGGCAATAATACAGCCATGGAACCTTACCGCGCTTTCATTGCCGACAAATTAAATGCAAAGCAGCAACCTTTGGGGTTTCAATCACAAAGTTTTTTTACTGGGCTTGGTCAAACACTGGCAAACGTGTCGCTTTTTATTTTTCCAATTTTGATAATCGGAAAAACGGGAGCTATACCGAATTGGGTTTTTGCTTCATTTTTTCTGGGGGCTATTTGTTCTATTGGCTCTATATGGTGGAGTATGAAAACAACTCCTGAAATTCCGCCCACTGATGAAGAGCTGGTACATATGAAATCCACGCCACTCAATGTTTTGTCTCCTTTCAAGGATATTATCTTTGCCATTCGCGATATGCCAAAGGTGATGTGGCAGTTAGCGCTCGTTTATTTGTTTCAATGGTATGCTTTATTTTGCTATTGGCAGAACGCATCAAAAAGTATTGCGCTATCAGTGTGGAAAACCTCGCCTTCAGAAAATCCGGATTTGTACGAAAAAGCAGTTAGCTGGACAGGCCTGGTAAACGGATGGTATAACATTGTTACTTTCTTGTGTGCCTTCGGATTGGTTTGGTTTGCAAAAAAATATTCAGCGAAGGCAGTGCATTTTTCCTGCCTGATACTTGCGGGAATAGGTTTGTTATGCTTTCTGCCAATAGCAAAATAAAGCATACCATTGAAACAAATAAACGAGCGCTAA
>JANOLM010000118.1:0-1829 GCA_031419815.1 Bacteroidia bacterium | reverse complement strand
CATCTCCGAATGTTGCATGGAAAGGAAACTTGTAACTTTTGTCGTAGTTCTTGTAATAAAATCCTTCAAGAGAGTTTTCAGAAACTTTGGCACGAAGACCTGCATCAAAGATATGGAGTACCATGTCGATAGAATCTCCTGTTTGACTGATTTCGTCTAGCAGAATTTTTTCGCTGGCATTGATGAGGTTGACTTTATACCCGGACGAATCCTTGATCACTTCAAAATTGAAGGGAAGTTGCTGACCCTGTAATTCTATTATACCGCGCCACAGTCCTGATTTAAGCTCCGTTGACTGGGTTGAGCAAGTTGAAAAAAGCGCGATAATTGATAGAAAGAGAAGAATTCTCATGGATTTAGTTAGTTTTCAATTGTGAACACAAAAATGCAAATTGTTAGTCGTTAATTGTTAATAGTTAATCGGCATTTATCACTGCTTTCTTGAATGGATCCTCGATTAACGGTTAACGAATAACTATTAACTTAACCTAATGTTTAAAGATTTAAGAGTACTCGAACTTGCCTCTGTGCTTGCCGGGCCAAGTGTGGGGCAATTTTTTGCTGAGCTGGGTGCTGAGGTGATAAAAGTAGAAAACTTGAAAAGTGGAGGCGATGTAACACGAAGCTGGAAAATAGCAGGAGAGAAAGAAGGGGATTTATCGGCTTATTTCTGTTCATGTAATTGGGGAAAGAAGTCAGTTGCTGTTGACTTAAGTTCTGCAGACGGTAAAGAAATTGTTCAAAGGCTCGCGACAAAATCAGACATTGTGATTGCCAGCTATAAGCTAGGCGATGCAGAAAAACTTGGAGTAGCCTACGAACAACTAAGAACGAGCAACCAACAAATAATTTATGGGCAAATCACAGGATATGGTTCTGGTAACGATCGCGTAGGTTACGATGCTGTGATACAAGCAGAGGCTGGCTTTATGGATTTGAATGGTGAGACGGATGGCCCACCTACGAAAATGCCAGTGGCTATGATTGATATTCTTGCAGGCCATCAATTGAAGGAAGGACTTTTACTTGCGTTGTTAAAAAGAGACAGAACAGGAGAAGGAAGTTTAGTGGAGGTGTCATTGATTGAGACAGCTATATCTTCATTAGCCAATCAGGCGACCAATTGGTTGGTGGCCGGAAAACTTCCTGCTCGAAAAGGCTCTGCTCATCCGAATATTGCACCTTATGGAGAGTCTTTCAGTACGAGTGATGGTAAAAGAATTTTATTGGCGATTGGAAGTGACCGGCAATTTGAAGATTTAATAGAGGTGTTAGGCATTGGGAAGGAGGCAGGGAGAAATAAGTTTTTAACGAATCAACAACGGGTAGAAAATAGGGCCGAGTTGAATCTGCTATTGGAGGAGCGAATGGCTCAGATGGATTCAAGGTATTTTCTGGAAAAGGCAAACCATAAAAAAATTCCAGCGGGCGTAATTCAGAATTTGAAGGAAGTATTTGAGATGAAGGAGGCGAAGGAGTTGTTGATTACGAATGATGGGTTGACAGGAGTGAAAAGTTTTGTAGCGAATGTTACCGGTGACCAGTTACAGGCAACCGGTTTACTGCCGCCTCCGCATTTTGGGGAACATACGAAGGAGATAGTAAAAATGCTTTAGTGTTAGCACTCGATCATATATTATATTTATGAGATTGTATTTTTATCGAACAGAGATTGAAATTTTTATTCTTTTCCAGGATAATCAAAAAATGATTCTTCTGCATCTACCGTTAAAAAAATCATTCGGTGTTTAGCACCTCCCGACACAATAAACATTCTTGTTGATTCCGGAGTCTCGGGTTTAGTAAAAAAATATCGATCTCCTTCCTTT
>JANOLM010000117.1:0-9379 GCA_031419815.1 Bacteroidia bacterium | reverse complement strand
TTTCTTGCTGATCAAAGTTGCTGAGCACAAAATCAATTTGTTGTCCTTTGGCAAAATCATTCCCAATGCCCAAGCGCAAACGCGAATAATCCTGCCCCACTAAAAGTTGTTCAATATTTTTGAGGCCATTGTGACCAGCGGCACTTCCTTTTTGTCTCAATCTTAAGCTACCGAAAGGTAAAGCAAGGTCATCGACAACTACCAATAAGTTTTCTTTGGGAATTTTTAAATCCTGAAGCCAATAGGAGACTGCCTTCCCGCTAAGGTTCATGTAGGTGTTAGGCTTAATAAGATGAATTTGTCTGCCTTTATATTTCAGTTCGGCCTTATCGGCCAGCCGTTCTGTTTTGAATTCAATCTTGTGAACATCCGCTAGACGATCAAGCACCAGAAACCCGATGTTATGGCGGGTGAGCTCATATTCCGGCCCAATGTTTCCAAGACCTGCGATGAGATATTTCATATATAGAGGTCATTTCAGATTTTAGATTTGGGATTTTTGATTTCAATGACAATTCTCAAAATCTTAAATCCCAAATCTTCATTCTAAAATCCTCGATTACTTTTTCTTTTCGTCCTTTTTAGGAGCATCAGCTTTCTTGGCATCGGCACCGGCAGGTGCAGCGGTAGCAGGTGCAGCGGCAGCACTTTCAGTAGTAGCAGTTGCAGCAGCGGCAGCATCTTCGGCAGCCAATTTAGCTGATCTCGGTACTTCTACAACAGCAATAGAGGCCTGGTGGGGATCAAGAAATTCAAGATTGGCAAACTTCATATCGCCAACTTTCACAGCGTGGTGGAAATCAAGTGCTGAACAATCCACATCGATATGGTCTGGCATATCTTTAGGGAAGCCGTACACTTTTAAAGCAGCACGCTTACGCACCAAAGCACCGCCTTTGGAAACGCCAGGCGCCTGGCCTACCAAACGGGTTGGGATGTCCATCTTAATTTTACGCTCTTCACTGATTTTCAGGAAATCAGCATGCAAAATAATTTCACTCACAGGATGAAATTGAACTTCCTGAAGAATGGCCTGGCATTCCTCGCCTTCAATGTTTAGGTGTACAAAGTGTGCTTCGTTGGTATATACCAAGTCGCGGAATAATATCACCGGAGAATAAAAATGCACTTGGCTGTTACCGCCATACAATACGCAAGGAACATTGCCTTTTTCGCGGATTTGGTGTGCATCAGACGTTCCGAGATTTGCTCGTTTATACCCTATAATCTCAATGGTCTTCATAATTGTTTATTGGTTTTAGTTTAAAATAATTTACAGTTTGATAAATAATGAGCTGATTGACTCGTGATCATGTATTTTTCTAATGGCTTTTGCGAAAAGGTTAGAAACAGTAAGCACTCTGATTTTATTGGAATCCTTTTTCAACGGAATGGTGTCGGAAACAACAAGTTCCTCCAAGACAGATTTTTCAATATTCTCGTAAGCATTACCTGAAAGAACAGCATGTGTGCAAATGGCTCGAACCGAGTTTGCACCTTTTTCTTTTAACAAAACCGCGGCCTTGCAAATAGTTCCACCGGTATCAACAAGATCATCAATAAGGATCACATCTTTTCCTTCCACTTCACCAATCAGGCGCATGGATTCAATTTTGTTGGCTTCCTTGCGGTACTTATCACAAACTGCCAGATCGGCTCCAAAGAACTTTGCAAAGCTTCTGGCTCGTTTAATGCCACCCACATCGGGCGATGCAAACATGATGTTTTTTAATCCTAATGATTTTAGGTAAGGAACGAAGATGTAGTTTCCGTCTAAGTGATCAACTGGTATATCAAAGAAGCCTTGAATCTGATCGGCATGTAAGTCACATGTCATGATACGGTCTGCTCCGGCAGCGGATAGCAGATTGGCAATTAGCTTTGCGGCAATGGCAACGCGTGGTTTATCTTTTCTATCCTGTCGTGCGTAGCCAAAATAAGGGATAATGACGTTTACGTTTTGGGCGCTTGCCCTGCGCACGGCATCAATCATCAACAGTAGTTCCAGAAAATTTTCAGCAGGAGCGAAAGTAGATTGTACTAGAAAAACATCATGGCCTCGAACTGATTCTCCAATGAAGGGAGACATTTCACCATCACTAAATTGCTGGTAGTTTACAGTGCCCAATGGCTCACCATAGTCGTTAGCTATTCTTTCCGCGAGGTAAGTTGTTGCACGTCCTGAAAATATTTTTACCGCCATTTTTCCCTTTCCTCATTAAAGGCTGCCAGCCGAAATTGGATCCCGAAAGGCAACAAAAAAAACCAAAAATCCCACCCTGACTTTTGACAGGGAGGGATTTTAAACCTGTTGTCCTACTAGGATTCGAACCTAGAAAGGCAGAATCAAAATCTGCAGTGTTACCATTACACCATAGGACAGTGCTTTACCCTGAATTTTGGTGCGCAAAGGTAGAATTAATTTTGAAAAACCTAAACTGGGTTTTCAAATGATTTTAGGGAAATGGGGCTTATTAATGGGGCTTTAAGGCTATTCCAGTTCTTTTTCCTGAAATTCAACTTTGCCATCCACGAAACCTTCTGCCCAGAACCTGTATTTGTCCAGAATGGAGATTACAGCATTTCTAAGATGGCGCTGATTGTTGAAATCTATGCTTCCATAAAGCGTTGTTGCATAGCCTTGCCAAACCGATCTATTTTGACGTCTGTCAAAGAATTGAATGAGAAGTGTGCCAGTCTTCATATCATATTTTTGTCTGGAGTAATCTAAATTTTCATCCTTACCACCCTTCATCCACTCTTCTATGTCGGGCTGATTATAACCGTTGAATTTTAAACTATCAGAAAACAGTTTGAACCCAATAATCAAGTGAGGTCTGCTTTCATTTTGCTTGTAACCCAAAAACTTCATTCGCGATAAAATGGATTTTTCAACAACATCATTTGTCATTGTAGAATCGCCAATGCCTACAGGTTTCATGATGTCAAATGTTCGGTATTTTTTAAAATTGCCGCGATAACTATAATCGTATTCAACAGGCAATTCTTTATACCCCAAACAGGAGGAGAAAAGAATAAGGAGGACGGGGAAATATAATTTCCTCATAGGTTTTGGAATTTTTGTAATGTCGAAATTAAAAAAATAACCACTCAAATGCAACGGAGTCAAAGGGTGTACGACACTTTTGTAAAGTGGATGCTCTTCGGCAAGGGATAGAAGTGGAAAGCCCGAAGCGTGTTGGCTTTGTGTGGTGGCCGGACTTGGAACGGATAGCCCGGTGGCGTCTCGCCATGCCGCCAAAGAAACTTTTTGCAAAACTGTCGTACACCCCGAGTCAAATCATGCTCGAAGTAAAAGATCTATTGTTAATTCTTACTTCTTACTTCTTACTGACTTTTTTCACCCATTCCCTGGCATTCACAAACGCTTCTATCCATGGAGAGATATTGTCTTCCTTCCGTTCACTTGGATAATGCGGCCAGTTCCATGCAAACAGCGATCGCTCAAGGTGTGGCATTATAGCTAAATGCCTGCCATCATTTGAACATAATGCGGCAACAGAAAAGTCAGAGTCATTTGGATTGCCGGGGTAGTGTTGGTAAGAATAGGTTGCGGCCACTTTATATTTTGAGGAGTTCGAAGGAAGTTTGAATTTTCCTTCGCCATGAGCGAGCCACACTCCTAGCCGGGCGCCTTCGTAACTACCTAACATCACCGAATTATTTTGCGGGATGCTAACATTGATGAAGGTAGATTCAAATTTTCCGGAACCGTTGTGGTGCATCTTAGGATGTTCTGCCCAATCTGGATAAACCAAACCAAGTTCCATCATTAGTTGACACCCATTGCAAACTCCAAGACTTAGCGTATCAAGCCTTGCGTAGAAATTGTCGAGGGCGGTTTTTGCTTTAGGATTATATAAGAAAGCGCCTGCCCAACCTTTTGCTGAACCTAGCACATCAGAATTTGAAAAGCCGCCTACAAAAACAATCATATTAATACCAGACAGATCTTCGCGGCCGGAGACTAGATCTGTCATATGAACATCTTTTACATCAAAGCCAGCAATGTAAAGGGAGTATGCCATCTCTCGGTCGCCATTCACACCTTTCTCGCGAATAATGGCCGCTTTTAGTCCAGATGGTGTCCTTCGCTCAGGATCAATTCCATAGGTAGAGAATTTCCCGTCAAAGCGAGATTGGAATTTATATTCTAAAATCTGTTTGGAATAATTTTCTTTTCTTTTCTCAGCGTGGCCTTTAGGGCGTTGAATTTTATCGAGCAAGTAGGAGGTGTGGAACCATTTTTCTCTTAATGAGTCGATATTAAAGGCTTCAAGCTTCAAGCCGTTAGCTTCAAGTTTGAGTGTTCTTTCGTTTGTCACTTGTCCTAGAGGAATAAATTGAATTCCACTTTTACTTAAAATGTTCGTGACAGTGCTAAAATCTTTTATCTGAATAACGATGCCTGGATTTTCGCTGAAGAGAACTTTTACCACATCAGTTCCTAACTCTGAGATGTTGATCTTCAATCCAATGCCTGGAATAGGAAAACACATTTCAAGTAAAGTGGTGATCATGCCGCCTGAAGAGATATCATGCCCTGCGAGGATCAGATTTTGCTTGATCAACTGTTGAATGGTTTCAAACGCTTTCGCGAAATAGGCATCATCTTTTACAGTGGGTGCTTCTGTTCCTATCTCATTATTGATTTGGGCAAAGCTGCTTCCTCCTAATTTGAATTCGTCTTTAGAAAAATCAATGTAAATAATTTTTGCTCCTTCAACAGGCGCGAGCGCTGGAGAAATTGTTTTTCGAATGTCTCGCACTTCGCCAACAGCGGAAATGATCACCGTTCCGGGAGAATAAACAACTTCTCCATTCGGATACTTTTGAGTCATGGAGAGTGAATCTTTTCCGGTAGGAATATTGATCCCTAGGTTACAAGCAAAATCACTCACGGCTTCAACTGCTTTATACAATCTTGCGTTCTCTCCTTCATTCTTTGCTGGCCACATCCAGTTCGCGCTCAGTGAAACACCTTTCAATCCATGCACGAGTGGTGCCCATACCAAATTGGTGAGAGCTTCGGCAATGGCCAATTTACTTCCGGCAGCAGCATCAACCAATGCCGCACCCGGGGCATGACCAATAGCTGTGGCAATTCCTTTATTACTGATAAAATCTAATGCCATCACGGAAACATTATTCAACGGAAGTTGAATAGATCCGCAGGTTTGTTGTGTTGCCACTTTACCAGTAACAGATCTATCTACTTTATTAGTGAGCCAATCTTTGCAGGCAACTGCTTCCAGTTGTAAAACCTGTTCAAGGTATTCTTCAATTTTTTCCTGTTGATACACCAGGGGACCGGCAGCTATAGTTCCTGTGTTGTCTTTAAGAATGGTTTTAGGAGATGATCCAAATAATTGGCTGAGTTCAAGCTCTACCGGGTTGATTCCATTTCCTGCGAATGTCAGCTTGTGATCGCCTGTGGCTTCACCTACAACATAGATTGGCGCGCGCTCACGTTCTGCAATACGGGTCAAGGTGTCAATATCTTTTTTGTGGATCGCTAAACCCATGCGTTCCTGCGATTCATTGCTGATGATTTCTTTTGCGGAGAGAGTGGGATCGCCAACCGGGAGTTTAGCAACTTCAATTATTCCACCAGTGTCTTCCAATAATTCAGATAAACAGTTCAAATGACCACCAGCCCCGTGATCGTGAATGGATACAATTGAATTTTCGGATGACTCCACCATTCCACGTATGGCATTCATCACACGCTTTTGCATTTCCGGATTGGATCGCTGAATGGCATTCAGTTCAATGGCATTGCCAAACTCGCCAGTGATAACAGATGAAACTGCGGCTCCACCCATGCCGATCCGATAATTATCACCACCCAGTATTACAATCTTATCGCCCTTTTGAAGTTTTTCTTTCTTGCTATCTTTTTCTTTTCCATAGCCAATGCCACCGGCTTGCATGATCACTTTGTCAAAGCCATATTTTTTTTCACCGATATATTCAAAGGTGAGCACGCTTCCACAAATCAAGGGCTGTCCAAATTTATTTCCAAAGTCACTTGCGCCATCGGATGCTTTGATCAGAATTTCTGCAGGAGTTTGATACAACCATTTTCTCGCTGCAAATTTTTTCTCCCACGGTCTTCCGCCTTCTAGTCTCGCATAGGAAGTCATATAAACTGCTGTCCCCGCTAAGGGTAATGAACCTTTACCCCCTGCAAGCCTGTCGCGTATTTCACCGCCCGATCCGGTCGCGGCTCCATTGAAAGGTTCTACTGTTGTGGGAAAATTATGAGTCTCAGCTTTTAATGAGATAACAGAATCAAAGTCTTCAATTGTAAAAAAGTCAGGTATATCTTGTCGCGATGGAGCAAATTGTTCTGCTCGCGGCCCCTTAATGAATGCAACATTATCTTTGTAAGCGGAGACAAGAAAGTTTGGATTTTCTTTCGATGTTTTTTTGATGAGTTGGAAAAGTGTTGACTCTTTCTCTACGCCATCAATAATAAAAGTTCCATTGAAAATTTTATGACGGCAGTGTTCCGAATTTACTTGCGAGAATCCAAACACTTCACTATCGGTAAGTTTACGACCGAGTTTCCAGCTTACTTCTTGTAGATATTCAATTTCTTCCGGACTAAGTGCAAGACCTTCTTTCTCACTGTAACTTCGGAGGTCATCAATTTCAAGAATAGGTTCTGGTGTATGATGGATTGAAAAAATATCCTGGTCGAGCTCACAATAGAGAACCTGTAGCATGGGGTCATGCTTTACTTGGGCATCACTGACTTCCTGAAATTCTTCAATACGTTCAATGCCTTTAATGCCCATCGTTTGGGTGATCTCAACCGCGTTTGTGCTCCACGGTGTTATCATCTCCTTTCTGGGGCCGATGAAAAAACCTGATAGTGACTTTTCTGTCAATGGTTTTGCTCCGCCAAAAAGCCAGATCAATTTTTGAATGTCCTCAACAGAAAAAGATTGAGCAGTCCCAACCCCGTAAATGAGGCTGGATTCAGTGCGAAAGAATAGAATCATTGTGGTGCTAGCGTGTGGTGATGGAGTGGCAAAAGTAGGTAGTATCTATATATTTTTTGGCGTTTAATGGGGGAATTTCCCTAAAACTTTAGCGGATTCCTCAATAACTCCATTATGACCTGTTTCTAAAATCTCAAGTTTATGGTCATCTAACTCTTTAAGCAAGCGATACATATTTTTAGGTGTGATAATCTTATCATACTTGCCAACAATCATCGTGATTTTTACCTTATTAAGGTTGATGATTTTAGCAATGTACTTCATTTCGAATTTCAAATGCCGGAATACAACCCAGGCAAAATAGACGCGTTCTCTTTTTTCAGGCGTATCCATTTGCGATTCTGCAAAACGTAGGATACCCTTGTCAATCAATCCCACACTGACGGCAAAGCTCTCTACTGCTTTAAATCTTTTCGGATGATTGATCATACTTTTAAATAAATGTCGAAAGGCAGTTGGATAAGTAGCAAGGCTATACCAGAAGTTAGTTTTTATACCGTCTGGTGCGAGTAAAATGATGTGCTCTGTTTTTTCCGGAAAAGCCTCCAGACTTGCCAGCGCAAATTTTCCGCCCATGCTAAAGCCAAGCAGACTAAAGCTTTTAATCTTATGCTGGGTAAGAAATTCAGTAAGTAAATCTTTCCAGAAAGGTTTTTGTAATGGTTGTTCCCCATTGTTCCATTGGCTTTGACCGTGAAAGAATATATCAAATGCGTAAATGGTATACTGTTCTTGAAGTTGTCCTTCTAATTTCTTAAACGCTTGGTGATCCTGACCAAAACCATGGAATAATAACAAGTTCTCTTTACCATTTCCAACTTTTGTGAAATAGAGTCTCGCATGTTTAAAATCAAAGAATTGGCCTTGCATAATACTGATCAGCCTGCGTGCTTAGACTCGCTGACAGCACAAAGAAATGAAAATGTGAAAGCTACTTTGTTTTTGAGGCCAATAATATTCCTACTTTGAGTTAAAATAAAACAACAGCCCTTGCCGTCTATCACTTCAAAACAGGATAGGCAATGGATTTGGCCATGCAAGAATTGAAGCAGACAACATTTCTGAGAGAGAAAGACAAGCTCCTGGGGTTCATACGCAATCGGGTGTCCAACGTGGAAGAGGCGGAAGACATTCTGCAGGATGTGTTCTACCAGTTTGTTGCTGGCTTCGAAACGATTGAATCATTGGATAGAGTTACCTCATGGCTGTATAGCGTAGCGCGCAACAAGATCATTGATCGCTATAGAAGGGATGCAGCCAGGCCAAAGCGAACAGACTTCGAATTACTTGCCGGCAGGGATGATGATACTCCGTTGACTTTGCAAGAGATTTTGCCAGACCTGGATAATTCCCCCGAATCAACTTTGCTACGCGAAGCTATTTGGGATGAGATCACGGAGGCGCTCGCAGAACTTCCAGTTGAACAACGCGAGATTTTTATTTTGAATGAAATTGAGGAGAAAGGCTTTCGTGAGATAGCAGAAGAAACAGGAGTATCAATCAATACACTGCTTTCGCGAAAGCGGTATGCAATACTTGCCTTACGGAAAAGGTTGCAAAGTTTTTATGATGATACACTTGGGACTTAGGGATTGGGCATTAGGGGTTAGGCATTGGACTAGCCACCGTTTTGAAATTGATTTAAGGCATTTATAAAAAGTTTAAAACATTAAAATTATTGAATTATGAAAAGGGGAATTTGGGTTGGAAAAATTTTAATTATGGTGCTGGTGGCGATCTGCATAGCGCTGGGTGTAGGCCTTGGCACCATGTACTTATGGAACTGGCTTGTGCCTGAATTGTTTTCGGGCCCGGTCATAACCTTCTGGCAAACGATTGGGTTGCTTGCATTAAGCAAAATATTCTTCTGGAGTTTTGGTGGTAAGGGTCATTGCAGTCACCAGCACAGTGGGCCATGGAGACCTTACTGGAAAGAAAAGTGGAACACCATGAATCCGGAAGATCGCGAGCGCTTTAAACAGAAAATGAAAGAAAAGTGGTGCTACCGCGAAGAAAGCACCTCAACCAAGGATTCAAGCGCTTCAACCGTTTGAGGAGACATTTCGAGAAAAATCAAGAATCTTTTTTAGAAAACATCGAACAAATACCAAAAAGAGGCGTTGAAGGAAACTATGGAAACTTTTGAAATATTTTAAGTTTCCGTAGTTTTGTACCCTTATGGAAGATCAGGATATAAAAGACAAGATTTTAAAAGGTTCGGAAGAGCTTTTTATGAAGTACGGAGTGCGCAGCATTTCCATGGATGACATAGCCCGGCACTTGTCGGTTTCAAAAAAAACGCTCTATCAACATTTTGTGGACAAAGACGAACTCGTGACGATGATGTC
>JANOLM010000116.1:0-8021 GCA_031419815.1 Bacteroidia bacterium | reverse complement strand
TTGCTGGGGGTTCTGTTTGGATATTTATACCATTGGTCGGGCAATTTGATTGTTCCCATGTTTGCCCATTTTGTGAACAATGGCTTTTCTGTTGCCATGATGTATCTCCACCAGCTTGGCATGATAGACGTTAATATTGATGCTCCGGAAGCTGCACCCTGGCCTGCGGTAGTCGGCTTTGCAATTCTTACATTTGTCCTTTTGGCATACCTTAAAAAATTCTACGAATCCCGTAACGCCACTCTTCTGTGACCGCTCTAAAAAAATACAATAACCTTACACAGCGTATTATTACCGGCTTACTTGGTTCTGCATTCATCATATTTGGCATTGTCTATAGTGAGTGGACATATTTTGCGATATTCTTCTTCATCTGCATCGTTTCACTTTGGGAGTTCTACGGACTCGCTGGCCTGGATGGAATGATTCCACAAAAAACGTTTGGTACGATTTGCGGCATGATCATTTTTTGTCTTTCCTTTTTTATTGAGCAGCGTAGCATCTCCTATCGCTATTACTTTTTGATTTTTCCGTTGTTGGCTTGCGTATACATGATTAAGCTTTACAAAAAATCAGAGCGCAAACCTTTTACGAATATCGCATTTACATTTCTGGGAATATTTTATGTGGCCATTCCATTTGCCTTGCTGAACATTGCTGCATTTGAAAATGGCTACTACAACTACGAGATCATGGTGGGTTGCTTATTCATCTTATGGGCAAGCGATACGGGTGCTTACTTTGCGGGTACACGTTTTGGAAAGCGAAAACTTTTTGAACGCATCTCACCAAAAAAATCATGGGAAGGAGCTGTCGGTGGAGCAATCCTTGCTTTCATCTTTGCATTTGTAATAGCCAATTATTTTGTAACACTCGCTTTCTGGCAATGGATGTGTATCGCCATCATTATTATAATAGGTGGTGTCTTTGGTGATCTTGTTGAGTCACTTTTAAAACGCAGCATCGAAATCAAAGATAGTGGCGACAGTTTGCCAGGTCATGGCGGGTTTCTTGATCGATTCGATGGGCTGCTTATCTCAGCCCCTTTTATAGTGGCGTTTTTAGAGATTTTTTAAAAGCTATAGAGATTGAAAGAGCAGTATTTTATTCGCCCAAATCAAGACAGTTCCAACCTTTTATTCCGCAGCTTTATCAGTGGCTGAAAAAATATTAGGGTATTCGCAAATAGACAGATTTAGTAATCTACGCCCCCTTTGTTATTCACCTCTATCTCCCTAATTTATCTATCTTTGCAACCGTTTTCGATACTTGTTTACAAGAACGGATCTTACTACTTACTACTATAATACTAACTACTCAATACTAATTATGGGCTATTTAGAACCTGCTCCCCTTCTGGACACCGAAAATCCGTTTGAAGCTATGATGTCGCGTTTCCGTGCGGCCTCACAAATACTGGGACTGGAAGAAGAGGTGTACAACGTACTGAAATCGCCTGCCAAACAGGTAATTGTTTCATTACCAATTACCATGGACGATGGTAGTATCAAAGTGTTTGAGGGATATCGTGTAATTCATTCTACCATTCTGGGTCCCTCCAAAGGTGGTATACGTTTCGATCCGCACGTGAATCTTGACGAAGTGAAAGCCCTTGCAGCCTGGATGACCTGGAAATGTGCGGTTGTTGATATTCCGTATGGTGGAGCTAAAGGTGGTGTTACGTGTAATCCTCGTCAAATGTCTGCAGGAGAAATTGAACGGCTCATGCGCGCCTATACGCTTTCGATGATTGATATTTTTGGTCCCGATAAAGATATTCCGGCACCAGATATGGGCACCGGCCCACGCGAAATGGCGTGGCTGATGGACGAGTACTCACGTACACAGGGCATGACAGTGAATGCTGTTGTTACCGGAAAGCCTATCGTGCTGGGTGGATCCCTCGGAAGAACCGAAGCGACTGGCCGTGGTGTAATGGTTTCGGCATTAGCTGCGATGGAGAAGCTGAAAATAAATCCATACAAAGCAACGTGTGCCGTACAAGGTTTCGGTAACGTGGGCTCCTGGGCTTCTCTGTTATTAGCAGAGCGCGGATTGAAAGTAGTTTCTGTGAGTGATATTTCCGGTGCTTACTACAACGAAAATGGTATTGAGATTGATAAAGCTGTAAAATTCCGTGATGCCAATAAGGGTTCACTTGAAGGCTTTACCGGAGCAGAAAAAATTTCAGGTGATGAGCTTTTAACACTTCCGGTGGACGTGCTGGTGCCAGCTGCTAAAGAAGATGTGATCACGCATCACAATGCTTCTAAAATACAAGCCAAATTAATTGTAGAAGGTGCAAATGGCCCAACTTCCTCTAAAGCCGATAGCATTATTTATGAAAAAGGGATAAGTGTAGTGCCGGATATTTTAGCAAATGCTGGTGGTGTTACAGTTTCTTATTTCGAGTGGGTGCAAAACCGATTGGGTTACAAGTGGACTGCCGACCGCGTAAACCGCAGGAGCGACAGGATTATGAAAGATGCTTTCGATAATGTTTACAAAACATCAGTGGAATATAAAGTATCCATGCGCATTGCGGCTTATATGGTGGCTATCGATAAAGTGGCTAAGACCTATAAGTTACGTGGGGGATTTTAAATAACTCAAGGAATTCAAGATTCAGAATTGAGAAGCTAGTTAAATTGATCAGTTATATTTATTAATCTTGACCTTTTAATCTTGAATTAATTCTATGACTATCCATAAAGAAGGCCGCACATTATTATTTGTCTTGCTGCTGATATTGTTTGCTCTAAACTGGGCCGTTGGAAATTATTTTCCAGAAGCCACAGCACTACAAAATATTGTGATTGGAGCAAGCTTGTTTTTTTATTTCATTATCCTGCAATTCTTTCGTTTACCTATTTTCACCGTTCATAAAAACGAAAAACAAGTGATCGCGCCAGCGGATGGCAAAGTAGTAGTGATTGAAGAAACTTTAGAGAATGAATATTTAAAGTCAAAGAGGAAACAGATTTCCATATTCATGTCACCACTGAATGTTCATGTAAACAGAATGCCAGTGAGCGGCACCATTAGTTTTTTTAAATATCACCCAGGAAAATATTTAGTAGCATGGCATCCCAAATCCAGCACTGAAAATGAGAGGACCACAGTAGTGGCCAAAATGAAAAACGGAACTGAAATTCTTTTTCGGCAGATAGCTGGTGCTTTAGCGCGTAGAATTAAATGGTACGTGAAGGAGGGCTTGGTTCTGGAGCAAGGCGATGAGTTTGGCTTTATCAAATTTGGTTCGCGCGTGGACATCTTCCTTCCATTAGATGCTAAAGTGAAAGTAAAGATTGGAGACAAGACTACCGGAGGCAAGACTGTAATTGCGGAACTGTAACCCTTTTGAGGGTTCTTGGAGGGTCTTTTTTTTTCTGCTTTAGGAAGATTTTATTACCTATCGATCGTTATGTTGGAGGTGATTTGTTACCTTTGAGCAAAATTGTGATAATTGTCTTTCTACTGGATTGCTTTCGATCACAAGAGAGTTCCAAAATCAATTTCCACTCTTCATGAATAAAACAATCAAGTTCGCCCGTAATCAAGCTGAATATTTCACTACGCTAAATCAGCGGGTGAACGCATACTTCAGTTCAAATGGCATACAAAAAACAGCTAACTCAGAAATGGTTATTAAATCCATTTTTATGTTAACCCTGTATATGACTCCTTATTTTATTATGATCAGCGGAGGCGTTACTGCTGGCTGGGCACTGTTGGTGCTGTGCGTGGTAATGGGCTTAGGAAAAGCCGGTATCGGTCTCTCTATTATGCACGATGCCAATCATGGCGCGTACTCTACAAAACCCTGGATCAATAATGTAATGGGGGCTTCACTTAATTTGGTTGGTGCTCACTCCTTTAATTGGAAAGTACAGCACAATGTATTGCATCATACGTTTACCAACATTCATGATGTAGATGAAGATATAAGCCCACGTGGTGTTTTGCGTATGTCTCCAGAGTCGGATTGGAAGCCCATACATCGTTACCAACATTTTTATGCCTGGTTTTTTTATGGCCTACTCACATTTGTGTGGATCCTTTTTAAGGATTTTATACGATTGAACATCTATCAAAAGGATGGTCTTGTGAAAAAACAGAAAGCCTCTATCACACAAGAGTGGCTTGTGCTTATCCTTACCAAGATAATTTATTTGACCTATACATTTGTGATACCAATGTGGCTTCTGCCCGTTTCATTTGGTCAGGTATTTTTAGGTTTTTTTGTGATGCATTATGTGGCCGGATTTATCCTCGCCATTATTTTTCAACCGGCTCACGTTATTGAAGGCACCGAGTATCCCGTGCCGGATGAAAATGGCCACCTGGAAAACAACTGGGCTATTCACCAGATGCACACGACAACCAATTTTGGGCATCGCCACAAAGCATTTTCATGGTATGTGGGTGGACTTAATTTTCAGGTAGAGCATCATCTCTTCCCAAACATTTGCCATGTGCATTACAGAAATATTGCGCCTATTGTAGAAAAAACCTCAAAAGAATTTGGGGTGCCCTATAAATCAAAAGACACATTTATACAAGCTATTGCTGCACATGCGCGTTTGCTAAAAGAACTCGGAAAGAAACCAGTAGCAGTGCCTCAGGTTGAAAGAGTAGCAGCCTAGCTAAAATTAATTTTAAATAAAAAATGCCCGACAGATTTATCGGGCATTTTTCGTTTGCCCCTTTCGGGGATGCTATTCCATCGCGTTAAGAATATTTGCAAATTGATCAAACGCTTCAAGTTCATGTGCAATTGACCGATGAGCTTTTTCCATTTCTGTTAATAGAATGGTTAGTTCCGTTTTGCCAGTCACATTATCAGAGGTGCGCCATAGCGTACGGATTTCATTAAGCTCATCCAGAAGGCGTGGTGGATTATAGAGAGAAGATAGTGTCAATACCTTTTCATAGTTCATCAGATTAAGAGCGCCTGTGGCTTTGGCCGATTCCCAGGCAGACGTTTGCAAGGAGGGTATTGTGATGTTGCCCATTCCAATATGCACCATTGGTTTATCCTTACCTTTTGAAAGAGGATCTGGCTTTTCAATGAATACAACGTGTCCGAAATTCTGATTAATTGAATCTGCCTCCATCGAAGTTCCTGAAAACTTTAATTGATTGTCCAGTTGGTGAAGTAAACTCTGCAGGGTACGAAGATGCTGAATGTTGGCCGATACATTTTCGTGGAGCGTGGTGCGGTTGTTCTCTATTTCCTTTTTTAGATTTTCAAAAGCTATCCGTGCAATCTCCACCTGGTTTCGTTGGTCGCGCCATTCTTCCAGCTCGAAGGCAATCAGTATACCAAACAGAGCGCTGAAAAAGCCAATAATATGATTAGGCCAATCGATTTTGTACTGCGAAACTGAAAATTTCATGAGATAGTTACCTGGCCTTATTATACTTCATTAGTGCTTCGTTGGCAATGTCAGCTTGCCGCATTGCCAACGAAGCATTTGCCAGAGCAATCTCTCTTTGTTCCCGCGCCATTTGCATTGCCTTTTCTGCTTGTATGGTTAACTCTCTTGCCAATCTTGCATTTTCGATTGCCATCTGTTCATTTCTTAAAGCTTCCGTCTTTTGATAGCGTCCATAGATGATCGACATGATGCTGGTAATTGCCAAAATCGCGATGATGATATTCTTTTTCATTATAATGAGATTTATTTTTTTGCAGTTCCATCTCCAAAAATATCCTTACTCCATCCCCTGAACTCATAATATTTCCCTTTCGGTTCACCTGTCCACCCGTTGATTCCTTTTCGTGGTAACACAACACCATGAATGTAAATGACGGGAATAAGAGAAACTCCAAGTACAGTCAGGGCAACTGTCCTTCCAAAATAGATAGAAAGCAGTAAAAAAATAATTAGCGTGGCAATGTACTTCGCAAGCTTTCGCCAAGATGGAGAACGTTCTTCAAAGTGACCTAGAAAAATGTGGCCCAGTAGGAAGAAGATGGTTACTACGGAAATTTCAAACCAGAGAGAGGAGGTATTTAACATCATCTGTTGTTCTACTTACTCAAGGTTGCTTATGTTTATAACTTCAATTTTACTCTTGAAAGAGGTTCCTTAAATGCTTTCTCCATTCTTAATATACTATCAACCATAAAACCAATCATTTTACTCCAATCGTCTTTGTTAGTGTAATTAACGTTCTCCATCATAGGGCCCCTAATTCTACAGGCATCTTTATTATCAAGTCTTTCCCAGTTAAGAGATTCCCCAAATTGCTTTTCGATTTCTTCTTTGCTCTTAATCAATTCGTCAAAAATAAATTTATTCTTTTCCTTACTCTTCCTGCCTAAATAAATTTCAGTACTAGCAGCTGATTTTACTATTGATTGTCCCCAAAGAATGCCTGAAATACCAGTGAGCCCAAGAATATATTTACGTTCGGAAGGGTTTACATGATGAAAAAGAGTCGATTTCTCATTCATTTTTTTTAAAAACTCCTTCCAGAATTCAGCTGGTGAATCCTTCAATTTTAATTTTTCTTGTGTATTAATACTTTCTTGAGTCTTATCAGCCATACTAATAACATACTCTTCAGACTCACGCATAGGAATAATCTGTTCAATATTCAGTAGAAGTGTACCGTTGTTCTCAAACGGTGTTACTTTAAAACATTGAATTCTCAACTTGTAGTTAAGCAGCCATAGAACAGTTGAGGTGACCTCCTTTCGAAAATTTGCTGCAATTAGAATTATTCTTTGCGTCTGTCCACTATTAATTACTACCTCCGAAAAATCACCTACTTCAAAAAATTCAATCAGATTTTCCTCGGCAGTTTCTCCATTGGCTTCTTTGTCCAAAAATTCCTGGTAAATCTTTCTTATCTGATCTTTCTTAAGAGTCGAACAGTAGGAGGCATACTTAAGTGCTTGCCATGTAACATCTTTTCCCGAGTCGTCTAATTTGTTTTCAATGATGACTAAATTTCCTTGCTTGTCAACTGCTAAAAGATCAAGCCTTTCATACGTACCATTAAAGCCGTCAAATTCCTTTTGAATAATAAGAAGGTCTTCTCCCAAACTCTCAGGCTACTTTAAAATCCACTCTTGTAGATGTTCTCTCCCCTTGAAGCCTAACTCGGAAAAAGATTTCTCATTGATTTTTTGAATGGCATTTAAATTTTTGTCAATTGAATACATGATTTAAAATTTAGTCAAACAAATCACATTTTCAAATCCGTGGCACTGTGATGGACAGTCATAATGAAAACAGATTGTCTGAGGTTATTTCATAGATAATTCTATAATTCCCCTCTATCAGCTCTCTTACATTTTCTTCGTTTTTATCAGGAACTATTCTGCCTGTGCGCGGAAATTCTTTTAAGATGTTAGTCCGGTCGTAGAGTTTCTTAATAGTCAACTTTGCATACCGCTCAGAATTCTCAGCTATAAAATCACCGATGACACCCAAGTCTTCAATTGCCTGGTCAGTCCAGATCAGCTTAACCATTTGCCAAGCTTTGCTTTAGCCTGTTCTTCCGTATTTACTTTTCCTTCCTTATACTTGTTGCCGGCCTTTATCAATTTTCTCCACAATAATTAGTCTTTCAATTATTTCATCAATTGAAACCTTATCTGGAAGTTCTGAAATTGATTCTATCACTGCTGCTTTTCTCATTTCTTCTGTGTTTTGAATCCTAAATTAATATTTCAATTTACGTGGCTCTCATCACGCCACCACCTCATCAAACGCTTTCACAAAACCTTTCATCTCATCTTGAGTGCCAATGCTTACGCGGCACCATTCTTTTTGTTGGTAGTCCCACACACGGATGAGGTAGCCTTTCTCTTCCAGTTGGGTTAAGATAGTCTTGCCATCTTTTGGTGCGGGGAACAACAATACATTGGTCACCGGCTTGCCGTAGTTTATTTTCTTTTGATCGAGGTAATCGGTAAGGACTTTGCGCGCTGCGGCATTTTTTTCACGCGTCATTTTCATAAAATCTTCGTCACCCAAACTTGCTTTCGCGGCAGCAAGGGCAGT
>JANOLM010000115.1:0-2537 GCA_031419815.1 Bacteroidia bacterium | reverse complement strand
GGCATCTTTGGCAAACGAAGCAGCTATGCGCAATTCAATCTGCGAGTAATCGGCAGACATGAACAGATAATTTTTATCGCGCGGAACAAAGGCCCCACGGATTTGTCGGCCTTTCTCTGTACGGATAGGAATGTTTTGAAGATTAGGATTATTGGAACTTAACCGCCCTGTTGCCGCTACGGCTTGCCTGTAATCGGTGTGAATGCGGTGATCATCTTTGCTCACCATTCTCGGAAGAGCATCCACGTAAGTTGACCTCAATTTTTCATACTCTCGGTAGTCGAGTATTTTTTTCGCGATCTCATGTTCACCGGCAAGTTTTACCAGTACCTCTTCCCCGGTAGCATATTGACCTGTCTTTGTTTTTTTTGCTTTATCCAGAAGTTTCATCTTGTCAAACAAAATTTCACCTAATTGCTTTGGTGAACCAATGTTGAACTCCGCTCCGGCTATTTCATAAATCTCTTTCTGCACTTTTTCACTGTCTTTCTTTAATGCTTCCGACATCCGCTTCAGTGCTTCTTCATCAAGTGCCACGCCTTCAAACTCCATCGCGGCAAGCACATACACCAAGGGCATTTCTACTTCACGCATCAAACGAAAGTGTCCACGCTTTTCCAGTTCACTTTGAAGATGAGCCTTAAGTTGCAAGGTTTGATCAGCGCGTTCGCACAAAACGGTCACGTCATCTCCCGCACTTTTTAATTGATAATCCAAAAACTGGTTAACCAAAATTCCTAAGTCATGCGAGGCTTCCGGTTCGATCAGGTAATGCGCCAGCATCGTATCGAAAAGCTGGCCACGCATGTGTACTCCATATTTCTTTAATGCTAAAATGGAGCCTTTTATGTTATGCCCTACTTTACCGATCCGTTCATCTGAGAGTACATCAGCAAATATTTTGATGGTAGCACTGGCATCCATTCCAACTGTAACAACCACCGCATCTCCAGCAGAAAAACAGAAGACGAGTTTTGTTATTTTAAAATCAAACGTTTCTGCTTCATCTGTTACCGCTTCCACTGAAAACTCCTTTTGACTCTTCAGTCTTTCAGCGAGGTCTTTGATTTCGTCCTCTTTCAGTTCTCTGTACTTGACAACGGATTGATCAATCGATTTTTTATCAAGTTCATCCATGGTCACAGATTCTGAACTTGATCCAAACATGGAAAGCTGCGCAGCTTTTGGCGCAGCTTTAACAGGTGCAACAATAGTAGCAGAACCCGAAGCCACGCTGAAAATACGAGGCATCATCGTTTTGAACTCCAGTTCTTCCAGAATCGGTTTTAGCTTGTCAACGTCAGGTCCCGTATAAATCAAATCTTCTTCGTTCCACTTAACAGGAACATCAGTTATGATTGTTGCCAGTCTTTTTGACAATAAAGCTTGATCGCCAAATTGCTCCACGCGTTCTTTTAATTTTCCCTTCAGCTCGCCAGAGTGCGCAATTACATTTTCAATTGTTCCGTATTGTTTTAATAAGTCGGCTGCAGTCTTTGGTCCTACACCTGGAATTCCCGGAATATTATCAGACGTATCGCCTTGCAAGCCCAGCATATCAATGACTTGAGATATACTTGAGATGTCCCACTTTTCACATACTTCTTTAATGCCCATAATATCAACCGAGTTGCCCATGTAGGCCGGCTTATAGAGAAGGACTTTATCGGTAACTAATTGACCAAAATCTTTATCGGGTGTCATCATGAAAACGTCAAAGTTATTTTTGGAAGCGTGCAATGCCATGGTGCCAATGATGTCATCGGCTTCATAGCCATCCATTTCAAGTATTGGAATATTAAACCCGCGAATAATATCTTTTACGATCGGAATACCCGACTTGATATCTTCAGGAGTTGCCTGCCGGGTGGCTTTGTATTCTTTGAATATTTCGTCACGAAACGTGGCAGCCGGAGTATCAAATGCCACCCCAATGTGAGTAGGTTTTTGTTTTTGAATCACTTCCAATAAAGTATTAGTAAACCCAAATGGAACTGACGTATTGTGACCTTTTGAATTGATCCTTGGATTTTTAGTAAATGCAAAATGGGCACGGTAAATCAATGCGTAAGCATCGAGAAGGAATAGTTTTTTAGAATTCTGAGTCATGCCGTGAAGGTAGAAATAAGCTATTAAAAAGTAATTCGAGTTAGGCATTTGTCCACTTTCTTTCATTAAGAGGTTAAATTCTCTGTTTTATTTCCCGCCATTTATCCCTAACTAGTCTTACCAAAACACAAGACCATGGCAGCCTCAACTCCTCTCGAAAAATTTCTATACTGGGAAAAAGAAACTCCCGATCGTCAGTTTCTTCGTCAGCCTTTTGCCGGACAATGGAAAATCTGGACTTATCAACAAGCGGGAGAAGAAGCCCGCAAGATTGCGGCTGGGATTAAGTCGTTGAATTTTCCTGAAAAAAGCAACATCGCCTTGCTCTCCAAAAACTGCGCGCATTGGATCATGGCCGATTTGGCGATTATGATGACCGGCCATATTTCCGTGCCACTATATGCTACCCTCACGGCACCTTCAATCAG
>JANOLM010000114.1:0-9892 GCA_031419815.1 Bacteroidia bacterium | reverse complement strand
ATCAAGTTTTTCCTTGGCAGTCCTGCGTCTGTGGTTTTCAAACTCGGCATAAAGACGAACAAATTTATCTTTGGCTTCTGCCAATTCGTCTTGGAGCTTTTTTATGGGATCTTGTTTTTCGGTTTCTGCGGCTGGCTGATCTTCTTTTTTATCGGTCTGACCGGATTCCTGGCTTTGGCCATTGGGCGTTTCACCTGTGAAATCGTCATTTTTCTCCAATTCCTGCTCGTGGTTTATGGTGTCTTTCATTATTGGTTCTCTTGATTATGCCGCAAAATGACAAGAATTTTGCCAATCGGTAAACAGTGCCAAGATGACGGCCTATGTCATCAAATCACTTCATCAAGGACTGGGTATCCCCTATGAAATTTTGATGGCTTAGGTTTACCTATTTTCTAGTGAAGGTTCTTCCAGATTAAATCTTTGAGGTCAGTAATACCCTGATTGGTAATGGAAGAGATGAAAACCGATGGAATTTCTGCAGGCACTTCTTTTTTCACCGCCTCTTTTAATTCGTCATCCAGCAAGTCAGATTTAGTGATGGCGAGCAAGCGTTTCTTATCGAGTAATTCCGGATTGTATTTTCGTAATTCGTTTAACAAAATTTCAAACTCCTGTCGGATGTCTTTTGTATCAGCGGGTATGAGAAAGAGAAGAACGGAATTTCGCTCAATGTGCCGCAAGAAACGGATGCCAAGTCCCTTGCCTTCCGCAGCTCCTTCAATGATACCTGGGATATCCGCCATCACAAAAGATTGGTTGTTCCGATGTGAAACAACACCAAGGTTGGGAGTGAGTGTGGTGAACGCGTAGTCGGCAATTTTTGGCTTGGCTGCTGACACCACGGAGAGAAGTGTGGACTTACCAGCATTTGGAAATCCAACCAACCCAACATCTGCAAGTAATTTTAATTCCAGAATGATCCATTCATCTTTTCCGGGCTCGCCTGGCTGGGCGTGCTGAGGAGCTTGGTTGGTGGGCGTAGCGAAATGTGAGTTTCCTTTACCACCACGGCCACCCGGTGACAGAATAATTTCCTGGCCATCTTGGTTAATCTCACAAACCAGATCACCGCCTTCAGATCTGCGGGCAATGGTGCCAAGCGGTACTTCTACAATTTGATCTTTCCCAAATGCCCCGGTGCAGTTTTGTCCTTGGCCTGGCGTTCCGTTCTCAGCAAAAATATGTTTTCTGAATTTTAAATGCAGCAATGTCCAAAGTTGTGAATTGCCTCTCAAGATAACATGGCCTCCCCGGCCACCATCGCCCCCATCGGGCCCTCCCTTCTCAATAAATTTTTCGCGGTGAAAATGTAAACAACCGGCTCCGCCATTTCCGGAGCGGGAGTTGAATTTTACGTAATCGATAAAGTTTGGATTGGACACGTTAAGTTTATAAAAAATTTTCTAATCCAAGGTTCAAGATAAGCTACTTCCGAAATTTTAATCTTTGAATCTTGAATCTATTTATCTAACACTTTGCAAATCATAGCAAAAATGATGTTTACATCGCCAATGCCATTGACGGTGTTAAGTCGTTCCTTCTTTTGATAGTAAGGCAACACGTGAATGGTTTTGCTAAAGTATTCTGTGACACGTTTGTTGAGTTTTTCTTCTTCGTCATCTGCTCTATTCTCAGTAGTTCTGCGCTTGGCAATCCTGCTGCGTAGTTCTTCTTCGTTTACGTCAAGTGCAATTACATAATGGATAGCCGTACCATTTTCTTTCATGAATTTATCAAGCGCTTCTGCCTGGGGCACTGTTCGAGGAAACCCATCAAATAAAAAACCTTTTGCTTGCGGATTTTTGTCGAGTTCCTCTTTTAGCATTGCAATTGTAATCTCATCTGGCACCAACGCCCCACTATTCATTATTTCTTTTACTCTTTTTCCGAGGAGAGTATCGTTTTTAGTGTGCCAACGAAATAAATCTCCTGTGGAGATATGAACGAATCCATATTTCTGAATAAGTTTTTCGCTTTGCGTGCCTTTGCCCGCACCTGGAGGACCGAAGAGAACTAGGTTGATCATGGGTAAAACAGTGATAAGGGGTGCAAGATAATGATCAATTTTTAATTAGCCGATAATTCGATTAGCCAAATGATAATGAACATGTCTTATCCGATAATTCATTTGCTAATCGACTAATTGACAATCGCTTTGTAAATATCTTTGCAATTTCTGCCCAGGCCGTCATAATCCAAACCATAGCCGAGGACAAATTCTGAGTCTAAATCAAACCCAACATACTTAACTTCAATATTTTTTTCACGCGCTTCTTTTTTCCGTAGCAGGGCAATTGCTTCAACGGATTTGGCTCCAAGTCCTCTAAGGTCACCCATAATTTTTTGCAGGGTCAATCCGGAATCTACAATGTCTTCTACAATGATAATATGCTGATTGAAAAGACTCTCCTCATGACCGATTAAAGATTTAAGCTGACCGGAGCTGGATATTCCGGAGTAAGAAGAGATTTTCACAAATGATACTCTACACGGAATATTGATTTCTTTCATCAGATCGGAAGCGAACATAAACGATCCGTTGAGTACTGGTAGGAAGACAGGTGTCTTATCTTTGTAGTCAGTATTGACTTGCTGTGCAAGTTCAAACACCCTCTGTAAAATCTGATCTGAGCTGATTGTTTTTATAAATTCGAGGTCTTTGATCTTCATGCCATAATTGATTAAGGGGGCGCAAAGATAGTTTTTTGCTTGAGTTCGCGACCAGTTAAAGGATGAGCTTACGATAGTTTTGCAAAGGAATTCAAAAGCTTGTCGCCTAAGCCATCTGCCCATAAGTTTTTAAATAAGAATTCGGAAAAAAAGATCAATCTTTCACCCTGCTAAATTTTAAAGCCTTTAGCATCCAATTGGGCAATGATTTTTTAGGATCGCGATTTTTAAGATTTAGATACCACCCTATTTTTTTTAAAATGGGTATGCGATGGGTTTCAACAAATTCAATAAGTGTTCCATCCGGGTCTTCTACGTAACTGAAGTAGCCAGCTGCTTCGCCCATATCAAAACTGCCGGAACTGTCGACCGTGAAGGGATGGCCTTTGCTTTCGCAGAGTTTTTTCATTTTGGCCATGCCACTGATGTCAAAGCATAAATGAATAAACCCTCGATCCCCCCAAAAACGGTCCTCATATATTTTTCTGGGCGAACGACCTTGCACCGACACCAATTCGATTTTACTACTGCCTAATAATTTCGAAAAAGATCCTCTGCGGGGTTCGCTGTGTTTTAACAGAATGCGTCTCACTTTTGCGTCTCCACCTGGAAGACAAGATAGATCGTCAAACTTTCCCTCCACATCATAAATGACCTGATCATATCCCAAAATTTCGCTGTAGAACTTCTTTGATTTTTCAACATCTGTAACGCCAATCATGCAACCGCCTGGGCCTCCCATGAGGTTTTGATTTTTATCAAACCAATCTTCACCCTGAACAATTTCAAAAATATTCCCGTAAGGGTCGCGCACAAAAAATTGATCTGTGCCATCTGGGGATTTCGATAGGCCACCCAGCATCTCTGCATTTTTATTCTTTAAAAAAGTGAAGGAGCTTTTTATATCGCTTGATTTAATTCGTGTTACAAAAATTCCAGTGTCGCCCAATTGAATATCAAAAGCTGGCATTACAGGTGTGCGACTGGTGTATTGCCAGATTTCCAACCCTGCGCCTCCTTTAATGTTTAGGGCAAGTATAGCATGGCGTTGGTGTGGCTTGCCCCCCGTGTAAGCGAGCATCAAATTGGCTTCGGCTATTTCATCAAAGATTTTTATATCCATGCCAAAATGTTGACGATACCACGTGAACGCCTCATGAACATTGGGGATGCCAATACCTACCTGTTGTATACCTGCAATAATGGGATTCATATCCGATGTTTTTTTGCTCAAAATATAGATAATTCCTGACTTTGAAGATTATGGGCAGCTTTAAAAACTTTGCATTTGACCATCTTAGCCTTTGTCTATCTCCAAAAAGCTCAAGGGAGTTTTTTAGAAGATGTCCTTACGAAAATAATCTGAATGTTTGCCCTTTACATTCACCTGCAAAGATACCGGAACTTGGCCATAAGACAATTGAAGGACTAAATACCCCTATATCAACAAAATTAAGGTCATTTCTAAAAACAGTGTGTTTGATCAACTGAGATGGCTTAAAAGGTATCGTCAAGTGCAAATGTATTTTTGCGCTGCATCCACTGGCCTTTTGTGAAATCGGGGAACTCTATGCTTTGCCCACCCATTTGAATCGAACTTTCGGAAAGAGGAGTTATGGCACTCCAGGCTACGGCATCGTAAACATCTTGAGGTGTATTTGTTTTTCTTTTTACAGACTCGATAAAAGCATTCAATACAAACCAATCCATGCCGCCATGTCCGGCACCGGAAGCATCGTTGCCATATTTTTTCCAAAGCGGATGGTCATATTTATCCAGCCATTCCTTTGCATCTTCCCAGCGATGGGCTGCCTTGCTTACACCTTCAATGTAAATTGAGTTGTTCACGTCCATCCATATACCGTTTGTGCCTTGCACCCGGAAGCCAAGTGAATAAGGGCGCGGTAAATTTGTATCGTGTTGTAGTAAAATGGTTTCTTCATTCGCAGTGCGGATCATAGTCGTTACCACATCACCAAGTTTAAAATTTATTTTGGCGTTGGGATGGTCTTTGCCTCCGGTTTTTACAACGTACTCATGCAAGCCTCTGGCTTTAGTTGAGTAAGAAACTAATTCGGTGAATCGATTTCCCCGATTGATATCAATCATCATCGCAACAGGCCCTATTCCATGTGTGGGGTAAAGCTCTCCGTTGCGATTTATGGAATGTTGTGTGCGCCATTGAGCTTCCGAGAATCCCTTTACTCCAAACTCTGCGCCTACACCGGGATCTATTTTTCCATCATTGAATTTTATCCCTCGCAGGTCATGTTGATAGCCGCCCTGCAAGTGGACAAGCTCGCCAAAAATCCCCTGGCGCACCATATTCATAACCGCCATTACATCGCGCCTGTAGCAAACATTTTCGAGCATCATCAGCGGCATTCCGGTTCGTTCTGATGTATGAACTAATTCCCAACATTCCTCCACTGTCATTCCCACATTCACTTCGCACCCTACATATTTTTTTGCGTTCATGGAATCTAAACACATCACGGAATGCCATTCCCATGGTGTAGAAATAATAACTGCATCAATATCTTTATTCTCCAATAATTTTCGATAGCCCCATAGGCCGTCCAGTATTGTCATTGGTTTTGGTTTGTTTGCTTTGCTCACCAGTTGCAAACTCATATCCATCATCGATTGTTGAACATCACAGAGTGCCACAATTTCTATGTCGCTACGCTTGAGGGCCAGTTCTAAATGACTTTGTCCACGAAAGCCTACGCCAATAAACCCAAGCCGCACTTTTGTTTCTTTTTCTCTCGGAAAAGCTATGTGCGAAGGGAGAAGGGTAAGACCCATTCCGGCAACAGCCGAGGTCTTAAGAAAATTTCTGCGCGATGATGGTTTCATAGGATTAATATTAATGTTGATAGGTTCCCTAATTTAGAGTTCTTTCATCAGGCACTTATACAATTCAATCATACTTGTAATATCATCCTTGTGCACTTTTTCATCAGGTGTATGCGGGCTTAATTCGGGAGCTCCAACAAAACACCAATCAAACGGATAAACTGTCCGTTGCAATTCACCACCATCACTCGAACCCATTCCTTCCACTTCTAATTGATAAGGTATTTTGTTTTTATCAGCAATGTCAATAATCCTATTGATAAAACTTCTTCGCGGAATGTTGCGATCCCTCAATGAGATAGCGGTACCTTTTCCATGCTCAACTCCATCGGAAATCCAAGTGATGTCTGAAATAAGAGCTTGACGTATTTTCCATTTTCGATAAATGAATTTTGCCAGGTAAGGAACGGAACCGCCACCATGCTCTTCCCAACAGCTAAAGACGATCACTCCATCTCTTAGCGTTTCTGCTACTTTCAAGGCATTGAAAACCCCAAGACGGTTATCCAGATATGCCGTCTGGATGAAGTTTTTATTTTCCCTGAAGTTGATTTTGTAAGTAAGCGATGTTCCTCTCTCTATTTGTCTCCCAAATTTGTAGAAGGCATGGTTCTCTTTGTCAAATTCGAGCTCGCATTCGATTGGCCCAAGTTTGTCCTGGCCAACGAGTTTAGTTCCCGTTTCAGCATCGGGGCTGCCAATTGAAAGTAATTGATTGAAGTAGCGCACCGTAAAACCAACTGAATCCATATGCGCGAAGATGGCGGTGCGTGGTTTCCCAAATTTCAATATCAAACAATCCTGAAATCCTTCACCGTGAAAGATTTCGGGCTGAACACTCCAGTTCTTCTTTTGTTTCTTAATGTATTGAAACAAGAATTCCTTCATAGACGCCTCATGACCGGATGGGGCATGCACTTCACAGAGTTGTTTCAGTAATGCCCAGCTTCCTTCGGAAGTGCTCTGTATTTTTATTTTTTTTGTCGATACCATATTTCCAATGCAACTTTATCCTAAATTTTCGTGAGTAAAAAATTTGTATGGAACTGATTGTATTGGGAGAGCAAAATTCAATTGCAAATCACTTTTTAAGAGGCCTTCGGGATAAAGAATTGCAGCAAGACCGAATGAGATTCAGGAAAAATCTTGAGCGACTTGGGGAGATCATGGCATTTGAAATATCAAAGAAGCTTAATTTTGTGAAAATAGAAGTTGAAACCCCTCTTGGCAAGTCAGTTTTAAGTGTTCTTGAACGCGATCCCCTTCTGATCACGATTTTACGGGCAGGACTTCCTTATTTTTCTGGCTTTCAGAATTTTTTTGATACCTCCGATTGCGGATTTATTGGGGCCTACCGTCAGGAGAGTATTCACGGCATTAAAGTAAAGTTGGATTATCTAGCCACCTCTGGAATAAATATTGCAGATGTGATCCTGATAGATCCGATGTTGGCCACTGGCCGGTCGGTTTTGGATGCTGTAAACGAATTATTGAAAAGGGGAAAACCAACTCATCTTCATATAGCAGCACTAGTGGCAGCCCCGGAAGGGATTAAGTATTTGAAGGAAACTATTAAAATACCCTTTACCATCTGGACGTTTGCTGTTGATGAAAAGCTAAACCAACAATTTTATATCGTTCCTGGTCTTGGTGATGCCGGGGATTTGAGTTTTGGAGAGAAACTCTAATTGTCAATTATCGATTGTTCAATATGCCAATGGCATTAAGAAAATTGAAATTTCAGATAGAATTTGAATGGAGAGGTTTATTGTGAATTGGCTAATTGAAAATTGATCATTAATAATATGTGGGAAGAAATCCTCAAAGCGATACCTGTGTTTCTATCATCCATGCTCAAATTTGTTTTTGGCCCGTTGGCTGGCTATGCGGCAAAATTAAATTTACTAACTACTATCGTTAGCACTATTGGTGGAATGATGACAGCGGTAGTAGCCTTCACTTATTTTGGAAACTTTCTTAGGGAAAGAGTTTTTAAGCGCTTTTTTCAAAACCGCAAAAAATTTACACCTCGTAATCGGAAGATCACAATTTTATATAAAAAGTATGGTTTAGGTGGAATTGCTTTTCTTACCCCGATACTTTTAACACCCATCGGGGGCACTTTGATTGCCGTGAGTTTTGGTAGCCCGAAAGAAAAAATTATTCTGTACATGTTTATTAGTGGAGTAGCCTGGGCTATTATCTTCAGTAGCTTGATTTACTTTTTTGGAAATAAAATCTTGCCTGATTTTATTCAGTAGATTATTTCACTCCTTCATCCGGCAGCATTTCGATATCACGTATCAATACTTTTTTGGCAATTGCCTTTCCGGTTTTTGTGGCGGCCAGTCCGCCAAGCGCAGTTTCTTTGTAGCGTGTTTCCATGCTCGCACCGATTTCACCCATGGCCTCAATTACTTCATCAACTGGTATAACGCTGCTTACATTGGCTAGTGCAATCTGTGCAGAACTATTGGCAATGGCTGCTGCACTGGCATTGCGAACAACACACGGAATCTCTACAAGACCGGCAACAGGATCACACACTAAACCCAACATACATTGAACAGTAATGGCCACCGCATTAAAAATCTGGTCAGTATCTCCATCCAGACAGTAAACAATTGCCCCAGCACCCATTGCGGCAGCCGTTCCTGTTTCTGCCTGGCAGCCACCAACCGCTCCAGAAATGGAAGCCTTCTGTTCCATGATAAGAGCAATGCCGGCAGCCAGTAACATGGCTTCTAAAATTTTTTTGTCTTCGATGTGATGGATTTCCTGAAGGGTATAAAGCACACCTGGCATAATGCCCGATGCACCGGCAGTAGGTGCGGCTACAATCCTGCCCATGCAGGAATTTACTTCTTTCGCAGCTAAGGCCCTTGAAATCAAATTCTGAAATTCTTTCGATAAAACCGCTTTAGGATAGCGATATACTTTCTTAGCTCCGTTGTTGATCATACCGGAACGAGAAGTCATGTCTTCTTCCAACCCGGTATGGACTGCATCTTTCATTACACTCCAGGCGTTGGCAAGCCCATCCCAAATTTCTTTTTCGGTGCGGCCGCGTTGTTCTTTCTCATATTCCATCGCCACTTGGTGTAACGAAATATTTTTTTCTATGCTGTATTTCTGCCAGCTTTCGAAGGATTCAAATAAGAATGCCATAGCCTTTTAATTTATAAGTGCGAAGTACGATTGAAAGACCTGCTTTTCAAACGTTTGCAGATTTTATTTGGTTCGGGCAGACCGATCATAAAGAAGGCTCTTCCGCTATTCCCCGATTTATTATATTTTCAACTCACATACCGTCTTTCAAAGTAAAATTGAATTTTTAACTATTGACCATGAAAAAATGTTTTATCTTCTTCCTCTCATTAGTTAACCTGACTGGTTTTTCGCAATCATCAGATGAGGCTACCATTAAATCAATTTTTGATAATGCTTTGCGCAATGGCAAATCGTATGAGATGCTCCACCATCTTTCCACGAAAGTGGGATCGCGACTGTCTGGTTCACCAGGCGCTGCTGCTGCTGTAGAGTGGGGGCGGCATGTGATGCAGGATTTTGGTTTTGATTCCGTATGGTTGCAACCTGTGATGGTGCCACATTGGGTGCGAGGTCAGCAGGAAATTGGCAGAGTAATCAATTCAAAGAAAATGGGCACCATTTCCATGAACGTATGCGCATTGGGAGGATCAGTTGGAACAGGTTCTGATGGAATCGTTAGTAAAATAATTGAAGTAAAAAGTTTTGAAGAGCTGGCACAACTGGGCGTAAAGAATGTGCAAGGCAAAATCGTATTCTTCAACCGGGCGATGGATCCTACTAGAATCAATACATTTGCTGCCTACAGTGGAGCTGTTGATCAACGCGGTGGCGGGGCATCAGAAGCCGCCAAGTATGGAGCAGTTGCTGCCATTGTTCGTTCCATGAGCCCAAATATTGAAGAGTATTCGCATACAGGAGGAATGCGCTATGCGGCCAACGTTACAAAAATTCCAGCGGTTGCAATTAGCACACGTCATGCTGAGTTGTTGAGTAAACTTCTAAAAGAAGACAAAGATCTTCAGTTTTATATGGAGACACATTGCATGACATTGGATGACGCTCCTTCTTTTAATGTGGTAGGAGAAATTAAAGGAAGCGAATACAAAGATGAAATCATTGTAGTTGGTGGTCATCTAGACTCATGGGATTTAGGACAAGGTGCCCATGATGACGGTGCCGGTTGTGTGCAGTCAATTGAAGTTTTGAGACTTTTTAAAGAGATGGGGTATAAGCCGAAACGCACTATTCGTGCGGTTATGTTTATGAATGAAGAGAACGGATTGAGAGGAGGAATAAAATACGCTGAGCT
>JANOLM010000113.1:0-8699 GCA_031419815.1 Bacteroidia bacterium | reverse complement strand
GTTAAACTTGGATTACATATACCATTGCTTTGCGCGGCAAGTGTAATCACCGGCAACACTTTCGCATCACTAACCAAAACAGTTCTCGTGGCCTGACAACCACTTGTGGTATTGATCACTAACACCGTATAGTTATTGGTTACTCCTCCCTGCACTTTATCCAGCTTAGCCGAGGTTGCTGTCGCATTAGTTGCCACTGTAATCGGTGTGGCTGTACCTGCTCCGGTGTGCCATTGATAAGAGTAATTCGTTACCGTTCCTACACCTGCACCATCTACTGTTACTATTTGTGCCGCTCCGTTTACCAAACCTGGCGTGCAGTTAGTGGAAGAAGTGGGACTGCTGGTTAAGACTGGCAATGCATTGGTATTGGTGATGGTGGTTGTCACTGCACTGCTTGCACATCCAAGGTCGGTACGGGTAACAACCAACGTATAATTGCCACCATTCTGCTGAGATAATAAAGTTGTAGTGGAGTTAGGCGATGGGGCCGGATCAGTGGCAAGGTTTCCCTTATGCCAGGCAAAAGAATAGTTGGTAAAATCGGTAACGGCAACTCCACCAAACGTAACAGATGCTGCAACAGAACCATTGTAGGTACTGGAAGCAAATGCAGGATCACAAATTGAATTAGGTGTTGGCGTCAATGTGACCACCGGGTTAGTAAGTGTCTCTGTTATTGTAAAGTCAATGGTGGCCGAGCAGTTAAGGGATGTTGTTACTTTCAAGGTGTAGGGAATTCCTCCACCCACTACTTTATTAACCACTTGCCCCTTGATACCCGAAACAGTACTCACCAGGTTTGCCGGTAAAGTATTTTGTCCTTTGAACCACTGGAAGGTGAAGCTGGCCGGATTCTGCAATACCCCTCCGATCAAAACGTTTCCTTGTAAAATGCCATTGGGGTTGGCAGGGTCGCATGAAGTTTGTGGTGCAACCTGTATAATTTGAGCCGTTGGTATTACTGTATTTGAAGTCACCGTCACAGGAAGTGCATTGGAAAGGCAACCTGTAATATTGTCTTTGATGACTGCCTGATAGCTTCCCACGGCCAATCCTGTCCTGGTTTGACCAGTGCCATTAGCGGGTGGCAAAATACTTCCACGAGTGCTAGTGGCCAGATTATAGAAATACCAATCAAATGTATAGTTGGCAGGATTTTGCACAACTCCTCCAATGGCTGCATCTGCCGTAACCGAACCACTGTTGGGTGTGCTGCAATCCACCACATTCTGAAGAACCTGACCTTGGGCATCGGCATACTGAGGGCCTGTTACGGTTTGAGGCGCAGAGGTTTTGGTACAACCGTCCTTCGTGACTAATACAACATAGTTTCCTTGTACCAGATTATTGGCTATTGGCCCACTTATTCCCAAAGGAGTAAGAGCCACATCATACCATTCAAATGTATAACCAGTGTTACCTCCTACAATAGAAGCCTGTAGCCGGCCGTTGGGCGGCACGCAAGATGTTTGGTTGGCCAATACAGAAATAGTTACATTAGGATCATTTCCGGTGCGAATCAGCGAGCCCGAAATAATATTACTCTTACATCCCTTCGCTGTATTGGTAACTACTACTGAATACGTTCCTGCATCAAGCCCTGTAACATTATAATTGGTTGCCCCGGCAATTGGAGAGGCGGTTGTCGTGCCTGTGTACCACTGAAATGTATAGGGGCTATAATCCAATACTTCTACGCCTCCCTTAAAAATCCTCGACCGTAGTTGACCATTGTTAGGAGCTGAGTTTATACACTTGAAGTTGTCATTTACTTTTTCTACGGTAACGGTGAATGGATCGGGTGTGATCAAAATGGAATATATGTTGTTTGCGATCGAACATTCTTTGGTGCTTTGTCCGGTGAGCACGATTGGCAATGTGGCTCCATCATTGTATAAGACAACATACAGGGTGAAGACGGTGCCAGGTCCATTAAATGTATATTCCGGAGAGGTGAAGGTCTGACCAATAGCCAGATTACTGATGGCTAATGTGGTGTTGAAAAGCCTGGTAGCCGTAGCCGGATTAAGCCGGGGATCTGCATTAAAAAAGCTTACGGGAACATTATCTGTAATGGGCAAATCGCCACTGTTTGTTATGTTAAACTTGGCTTTTATGCCAAGATCTCCGCAGATAGGAGGTGTAATAACTACAGTCGGTAAAATTACGCCATCACCATTTGTATCCACTCCGGGTTGGGCAGGATCATCTCCGAAAAAAGCCAAGTCAGGTGCCGGAAAAATGGGGCAGCCATTGGCGCCCAGGTTTGGAACTTGATTAAGAAAAACATTCAATGGGCGAACAGGTCCGGTTTGGCCAGCAAAACAAGGGGTCGCTCCGAATATTAAATTCTGGTCGAGCTGTGGAAATGGAAGAGTGAGGTTGTCATTGATGTTCACCACAAAATAACCGGGCTGGTTCCAAACTTTACGTGTGGGCAGCCATGCATTTGTGCTGGAGAAAAATAATCTGATCTCGCCCAGCGCTTGCTGCTGAATGCCCTGGTCAATGTTGAAAGAATTATTTCTGTAACAAGTAACACATATATCTGTTCCTCCATCACCATTTACATCGGCAATAACGGGGCCTTCGGTATAGGTATGCGATTGACATGTCGCTGACCACAGTTTGTTAACGCCCGTCAAGCCATCTATTACTACCAGTTCCTGTGAGTCGCGGTAAACGAGTTCTGGTTTTCCATCATTATCAAAATCATATATGGTGGTGGTCAACACCCCTGAGCGTGAGTCATTGATGGTTCGAAAGCCGAGAGGAATAGACCCTGCAACAGGAATTTGATTTTGAGTCCAGGCTGTTTTCAACCCGCTGGGAGTACCATCGCTTGTAAGACAAAAAAGTTGGTTGCCAGCCATGAATGTAAGATCCAGTTTTCCATCGCCTGTTGGATCAGCTAAATTGATCCGCCCTGGTCCCCAGATCCATCCGGTTAAATAGGCGCTATAATCGGCATGGGTGGGAGCCAGGCCTATGTCGGCACTGCTTGGAGTAAGTACGGTAAAGACAGTATTCTTCTGAACGTTCCAATAAAAGATTGCCGAGCGGCCCGTGGCTGATCCAACGGCTCCGGCAATAAAAACATCCATGAACCCATCACCGTCAAAATCGGCAACACTATTGCTGCTGTGTGTGTCTATCCCATACTCAACAGGGTCGCTCATCAGTTTGACAAAAGCTTTTTGAGCTGGGGCCAAACTGGTGTTCATATCATTAAGCAGGGTAAGGGCAGTTGGTGATGCCGGGCTTCTACCGGTAAGCGTTGGAATGCCGTAGATTTTTGTACCTACAATCAATTCCATCTTATTATCATTCACAATATTGACAGCTACCGAAGCGGATGAGACATCAACATCCCACAGAGCTGTGTTTGTCATAGCCTTTGCACCTTCGCTGGCTAAAAGTTTTCCTGTTTCGGCAGCAAAAATGCGATCTCTTAAATAAATTTCTCCCTTGCCATCACCATCCATATCCGCAAGGCCGGGGATTCCGGGGCGATCAGGGCCAATTTGAACAGGGTAGCCTGCCATTAAAACCAAAGCAGCCTTGGCATACTTATAGCCTACGAGGAAAAAGCAACTAGGCGGTGAGTCTGGATTTCCAGATCGGTTACTCACCACGGCAAATATTTCTGCTATTTTATCTTTGTCGATATCAGCAATTAATATCTCGTGTTCGAACAAAAGATTTTTTGGATTACATCCACCTGTACCATTAAAAGGTGCTGCCCCCGGGCCTGTTAGCTTGAAATCGGATTTGATATCTCCCGCTGCCCAGGTAGTGCCTGTCACCGTATGAGCGCGTGTGGCAATCACACGTATTTCAGCATTCCACTTGGAGGTAATTACTGCATCGGGTATTCCATCGCCATCTACATCGCCCACTGCAACTTTGGATTGTGTATCTGACGTATTTTGACCAGAAACTATCGGGGCACCCAAGCCAGCAAATGGTGTGGAAGAGCTGGGTGGTGTAATGCTACAATTAGAGGTAGCACCCTGGTAGGTAAGGCCGTAATAGGCTGCACAATTGGCGTCTGACTTATCTATAAAGGTATCACCATCATTGTCAACACCATCAAAGCAACGGCAGCCTTTTTCAATGGTAGCGACAAAAATACATTCGGTATCCAGGCAATCTATTTTGCCATCGCCATCATTGTCAACGCCATCATTACATGCCTCAGTGGTTTGGGCAAAAGAAGAATAACTGAATAAAAATAAGCCAACTAAAAAACAGACCTTGAGAAAACCCTTAAATGACGTCATGCCTATATAAATCGTTCAACTTTAATATCCCGGAATACTAATCTGTAACACCCATTTTTAGCCAATTCGAGTATTATTTTACCTGGCTAACAACACATGCCCTGTTTCGGGCTGCTTACCAAGGCAAGTTAACACATAATAATAGGTTCCCTGAGGCAAATTTTTTCCCTCAAAAGTACCGTCCCAATTATTAGTATAGCCTTTTTGCTCAAAAACCCTGCTTCCTTGTCTGTTAAAGATAGAAAGTGTACAGTCTGCAAAATTTTGCACGGCAGGCACCACCCATAATTCATTAGTGCCATCGCCATTCGGTGAAAAGGCAGTGGGAGGGTTAAACGTATTACCTGCAGGGTCAAATTTGATATTGAAAAAAAGTACACCATCGCATGAGCCCGTTGTTGAACCCCTAACTGTGTAAGTAGTTTCCAACAAAGGAGTTGCAATAGGACTAGCACTGGAAGGATTATCCAACCCCTCGGCCGGAGTCCAGGTATAACTATCCGCACCAGAAGCATTCAATTGCAACGGAATACCTGCAAAGACAATCACATCTTCCCCTGATGCTATTGGCTCACCCCCTCCTTTCACTTCCAGAGTAAGCACCGGCTTTGCACCGATAATAATCTGCGCAGTTGCTGCACACGTATTTGCCTCAACTGTGTTCACGATGTACGTGCCCGGCTGAGTAATGTTCAATGTTGAAGCTGTTCCTGTTGCAGGCCCTGTCCAACTGAAAGTGCTGAATGTACCTGCTACTGATAGCACGGAAGCTTGCCCCACGCAAATGGGATTTACTGCTGCCGCGATGACGGGAGTCTGTGGTGTGCCTACAACAATACTCTTAGGTGCGGATGTGTTGCTACAGCCTGTAACGCCAGTATAACTCACATTTAAAGTAACGTTTCGCGTTGCCGCTGTTGCAAATTTTTTGATCGGGTTTTGAACTATTGAAGTAGTTCCATCTCCAAAATCCCATGCATAAGCTACCGTACCTCGATTATCGGTTGTGGATGTATTGGTGAAGGTCACATCCTTGTCAATACAAATTGAACTGGCACTCGCTGTAAAGTTTGATACCGGCATTGTAAATACTTTGATGGTAATTTCTCCAGTAATAATCGAGCAAGTAAGCACCGTATTAGTCACTCTTACTTCATATACTCCTTCCTGACTCACCACAAGCTTGTCAGTTGTCTGACCAAGCATATCCCCATTATCTTTAATCCATTGATACGTATGACCTGCAGTAGCATTGACTAACAAATCTAAAGTTGATCCCTGGCAAACGGTATTAGATGCCACTGAACTGGAAACAAAAAAGTTGGCAAGATTGGCAAGATCCACTCGAACCGAGGCGATGTTGGTCTTACAAGTTCCCGGGCTTGACACTTGAAGTTGAAGTGTATAAAAACCAGCATCAGCCGCAGTCATATTGGCTCGCGTTGCATTTTGAGTTGTAGATGTAAATGAATTAGGGCCTGTCCACTCATATGTTGCCCCCGCAATAGTGGGTGTCGACAATTGAAGTGTTTGACCTAGACAAACGGGTGGCACAGGATTAATAGTAGGATCTGCCGGAACGGTACCAAGGCTCGATGTTACATTTATAACTGCTGATGACACAATGCATGTACCACTTTCAGAAGTTGCTGTTACTGTATATGTTCCCACTGTAGTGATATCGACAAAGGCATTTAAAGGATTTGGTGTAACAATAGTTGTCCCCGATTCTTTCCAAACGAAAGTTGTACCAGGAGATGGTATACTCCTGAGGGTAATTGTTTGGCCAGCACAAATGGTAAGTGGATTTTCATTCGCAATCACGGGCGTAAAACAATTTTTGTTTCGTAGTACATCTACTGAATTGTTGTCGGTGGTAAATGCTATGTCTGGTTTGCCGTCACCATCCAAATCTCCAACCCTAATATTTCTGGACTTCTTTCCTGCGATAATGCTGACTTTTGAAAACGTTGGTGCAACTGCGCCATCATTTTTAAAAACGGTTATGTTGGTTTCACTTACACCTCTATTTCCAACAATAATATCAATATCCTTGTCTCCATCAATATCAGAAACGTCAACGCCCCACGGAAGATCTCCTGTAGACAATTGTATGGGCGTGCCAAATGAAATTGAACCTGCTGCGCTTGAATTTAGAATCACATACAAGAAATCGTCAAAGGAACTTGTAGCGGCAATATCCAATTTTCCATCTTTATTAAAGTCTGCTGTGGTTAAATGATTGAGGGTTGCTGTCAGGGGAATCTTCTTTACATCTGTAGAGAAGGCCAACTCGCCCACCGAGCTTAAATTTTTAATGATAAAAATATCACTGGCAGTAAATTGATTGAGAATGATTTCAGGTTTATTATCACCATCCAGATCCTGCGCATCTAAGCCATAGCTACTATTAGGACCTGTAACCGTGATTTTAGTAGCCAGCGGTTTGAATGTTAACGTTCCACCTGAGCTTTGATTTGAAAAAATATAAATGGCATTTGATCCCGTTGCCGGAACAGGAGTAAAAGAATTTGAAAGAATAATTTCTGGTTTACCATCTAGGTTCATATCGCGAATGACAGCTCTGAAAGCAGTCTGGCCAACATCAATAAATAAACTAATTGGTGCCGCGAAAGAGATTGTTCCACTGGTGCTTGTGTTTCTGAGCACCAATATTTCATTTCTGCTTACCCCACCCCTGATCACCACCAGATCTGCCTTGCCATCCATGTTTACATCGCCACACGCAAGATTAAATGATTGTACACCTGTCTTCAATATAAGATTGGTTGCTACATAACTCATGTTACCCGGTGTGCTTGTATTTCTGAGCAGCATAAGAGTGGTAGAAATTGTGCTATTTTTTGTACTGGCCAGATCGGGTTTACCATCGCCATCCAAATCGCAGGAGCAAACATCAAAGGATTCTTCTGTGCCTGTAGAAAAAGTGGTGACATTGGCCGTAGGTAACTGAAATAAGGTTTCATCGAAAGTCCCTCCACTGTAGACGGGCACAAATTTGTTCAACATCTTAGAGGATAGTCCACTGGTAAGATTGATTACTTCTATATTGGATATTCGTGCCTGCGGTGGCACAATCACTTCGATTGAAAAGTCACTGGAGGCAGTAGGTGTTACTATTATTTGATCGAACGATACTCTCAAATTTGCCGGAGTACTACTAAAACCTGATCCGGTAATCACTATTTTATTTTGAGGAAAAGTAGCGATTGGAGTGACCTTATTAATAATGGGCACCTGGCCAGTAACTAACTGGCTACTCAATAGTGATAGAAATAGAAAAACAATAATTCTCATCATTTCATATGTTGAACTCTATTTACTTACCTATTTACTTACAGAGAGCAACCAGGCTTCCCTGAATAGTTTCATTTTTCTGAATTTATCGCGGTATGCCCGCATGGCCGTAATATCGTCTGACTTTGCAATGTGAACGTACCAAAATCCTTTGTCGGTGAGATATCCATAGGCGGACTCATCAAATCCAAACTTACGTAACCCATCGCTATATTTCTTTGCATTTTCCTTTACCTTAAATACGCCAGCGATCACATAGTCACCAGCTTCAAGTTCGTTAGGGTTATTACCTCTTTTTACAAATTCATGCCTTTCAACAGCTGGAGGGGTTACTTCATTATATTCTTCGGTAGGATTGGCAGCATTATCTTCAAGCTGGGTCAGGCGAGCCTGCTCTGCCAATGAGTCCGCTTTATGAGTAGCTTTTGCCGCTTCCCTAGCTTGTTCTTCCTGCAATAATTTAGCTTCTAACTCTGCTTTCTTTTTTTCCTCTTCTTTCTTTTTGGCAAGTTCAGCAGCAGCTTTCTTTTTCTCTGCAGCTATTTGTTGTGGTGTCTTCGCTGGCGCTTTCTCTTTCTCTGCATCTACAAACGAATACATTGGAATTTTCTTATCTCTCTTACCTAACAGAATACCGATATGAATTTCATGGCTAGGCGCACTTAATTGATTGGTGCCGGTATTCTTTAAAGAGTAAGAATAACCAACGGCCGTTTGACCTTTTAGCTTAAATCCTGCCAATGCCGAAATCCCAAAATTCTGCTTATAAGATCCTCCAACCCAAACCAGATTTTGAATATGGACAACTGCAGCAGCCTCCACCTGTGAAGGACTGTTTTGATTATAGCGATAGACTATGTAGGGTTCAAAAATATTCTTGTCATCGGCAAAATAAAATCGATTGCTGGCATGAGCAATGATAGCCCCGAAAGGATTAACTTTTGAAACCGAAAAAGATTCGGAGGAAAGATAGGCAGGGTCAAAAATATTTGGAACAGAAAGGCCTACGTGAAAAGTTGGCGTATGAAAGGAGAAACCAACATTGCCCATGACCTGAAAATTACTTGACAATAAACTAGTTGTAACAGGGTCACC
>JANOLM010000112.1:0-8071 GCA_031419815.1 Bacteroidia bacterium | reverse complement strand
GGTTTAAGCTCATCTTAAACCCGCACTACTATTTATGATTAACTAACAACAATTAACGCTCTACCAAAATATCGTATACAAGGCAGCTATTATACCAATTATGAGCAATGAAATTGCGGTGAAAGCAGGGGATAATTTGAACATGCTTCTGTCTATTTCCAAACCATTTGATTTAATACCCCTTCTGTGATCAATGTTTGTAATGATGCTCATACCAATGATACAAAGTATGAATACAAATCCCATCCTGTCAAGAAAGGGAATCTCATATATACCTGCAGCGTTGGCCTTTGAAAAACCTGTTGAGGCAAGGAAGGACAGATCTACAAATTGAGGTAGCACTTTAAATACGAGTGAAAATATAAAGCCTCCTATGGTTGCAAACAGTGCGGCATTTGATGTAGTGCGCTTCCAGAAAAAACCAAGAATAAACATGGCGAATATTCCCGGAGATACGAAGCCCGTATATTCTTGAATGTACTGAAAGCCTTGCTTCCCCTCACCCATTAACTTTTCACCAACCAGCAATGAAAGCACTACAGCAAGAAACATGGATACCACTACAGATACTCTTCCCAGCCAAACCAACCTTGTCTCTGAAGCTTCTTTGTTGATTGCTTTTTTATAAATATCCAACGTGAAAATTGTAGCAATACTATTGGCTTTTCCTGCAAGTGAAGCAACAATGGCTGCTGTCAAAGCTGCAAAGGCCAAACCTTTTAGGCCATTTGGCAATAAGTTCAAGAGCGAAGGATAAGCCTTATTTACATCGATTATACCTTTTGAATCCAACATCTCAGTTTGAAAATATCCCTTTTGGTGCAGGACATACGCTGCGATGCCTGGTAATACTACAATCACAGGCATTAGCAACTTTAAAAAAGCAGCGAATAAAATTCCACTGCGAGCCGTTTTTAAATCTGCACCCAAGGCACGCTGAGTAATATATTGGTTACAGCCCCAATAATTCAAATTCGTAATCCACATCCCTCCTATTAAAACCGTGAGACCGGGCAGATCCATGTAGTTATCATTATCAGGCTTAAAAATCATGTGGAAATGATCGTTAGCTTCTTTGGTTAGTAAATTAAAACCATTCAGAATACCCACTTGCCCTGCTTGCTCAGCTACTAAATTCAATGCAATATAAGTTGCCACCAGACCTCCCAATACCAGGAAGAAAACCTGAATTACATCGGTATATCCAATCACTTTCATTCCGCCCAAGGTTATTAGAATTGCAAAAATTGCCAGGAGAAAAATGCACAGATAAATATCAAACCCGGTTATCCCACTGATGGCCAAAGCCCCTAAATATAAAATGGACATCAGGTTGACAACGATGTAAAGTAAAAGCCAGAATACGGCCATGATCATAGCCACCGTGCTGTTGTACCGCTGATTCAAAAATTGCGGCATTGTATAGATTTTATTCTTTAAATAGACCGGTATAAAAAATACCGCTACGATTATTAATGTGACAGCGGCCATCCATTCATAGGTAGAAATCGCCAATCCCATTTTAAATCCTGACCCAGACATTCCTATAAATTGTTCAGCCGAAATATTGGAGGCAATCAACGAAGCACCTATTGCCCACCAGGTGAGGGAGCCCTCCGCAAGGAAGAAATCTTTTGAGTCCGTTAATGCTTTTTTCTTACGGTTATAAATCCAGTAGCCGTATGCCGAAACGATCACAAAATAAACTAGGAACACGATGTAGTCAGAGGTTTGAAGCCGTTGCATTTTTCGAGGTTAGGTTAGAATAAAAATTAAGATTCAAAATTTAACATTAAAAGTTTAAGACACTATGTTACCGTCTCTTTCTAAGAAATACTTGTTACAAAATTTTACTGGTCAAGCCTATGCACTATAGTGGTGAACTCCATCCGACAAGTTAATTAAATAAAAATCAGGTTCTTTTTTGAAAGTAGCAACATATTTCTTTCTGACTTTCTTAGAAAAGTCTTCTACAGCCTCTGTTTTTATCAGGTTAATTGTACAGCCACCAAAGCCACCGCCCATCTGACGAGCCCCAAATACATCAGCGGGAGATTCGCTGGCCATCGTTACTAGCAGGTCAGATTCCGTACAACTCACCTTATATTCTTTACTTAAACCCCAGTGGGTCTCATACATCAATTGGCCAAAATTTTTCAGGTCATTCGCTTTAAGAAATTTTGCAGCACGCTTCGCACGATCAATTTCATTGATTATAAAACGACATTTTATAAAGGTATCTTCACTGAGAAATGATTTTACCCCTTCAAGCGATTTTATATCCGCATCGCGGAGTAAATGGATGTGTGGATAGTGCTGTTGCAAAACTCTTACTCCCTCCTCACACGATGCTCTTCTTTCATTATAAGCAGATGAAGCCAAAGAATGTTTCACCTTGGTGTCAATCAGCAAAATTTCAACACCTTCAAATTGAAATGGCAGATACTCATGCGTAAAGTTTTTGCAATCCAAAAGAATTGCCGAATCATTCTTTCCAAACAAGCTTGCATACTGATCCATCAAACCACAGTTTACGCCAACAAATTCATGTTCGGAATATTGGGCAATCTTTGCAAGTTCCAGACGACTAAGTCCACATTTGAAAATTTCATTTAGCGCAAATGCAAAGCCACAGCATAATGCAGCCGATGATGAAAGTCCGGCCCCCACTGGAATGCTCCCACCAAACATGCAATCCACTCCTCTTACAGCAAGTCCCTTCCGCGAAAAGCCATCCAAAACACCCATCAAATAATTCACCCAGGTTTCACCCGGATTAAGATCCTGAAGGTAAAAAGTTACCCCCTCCTGGAAATCATGTGAATAAATATTGCACCTTTCATTTTCATTAGGGGCAATCGCAAATACCATATACTTGTCCACTGCAGCGGGTATGACAAAGCCACCATTATAATCAGTATGTTCACCAATAAGGTTGATGCGCCCAGGGGCCAGAAATAGGGAAGGTATTCTCTTAAATCTGTCCTCAAATATTTTTGATAAAGGATGTGGTGTACGTGGCATTACTGCAAGTTTAACTAAACGAAGCTATCAACCCAAAATCGCACACCTATATTCGTTACCGAACACTATTATTACTAATAAACCTTGATTTCAGGTGAGAAATCATGGATTTTCCTGTGGTACATGATTTGTCTAAACAGCATAAACCAACCGAATGCTAAAGTATTATCTCATTCTTTTCGTCCGCAACCTTCAACGACAGAAACTTTTTTCATTCATCATCCTGTTGGGCCTTACCGTAAGTATAGCCAGCACGTTGCTTATCTACTTGTATGTGGGTCATGAATTTAGCTATGACCGTTTTCACAAAGATGCAGACCGGATATACCGAATCAACCAAACGTTTATTTGGGGTGAAGGCAACGATAGTCAGTTTGCCTCTACCGGGCCCGGGGTAGCCACTGCCTTAAAAGAAGAATTACCAGAAGTTGAACTACTCACCAGCATCCACACACCTGGAAATTTCATTGTTTCATACGCCAATCCATCCGATGAAATTATCACGTTCGAAGAAGACAAAATCCTGGCTGCCGATTCCAATTTCTTCAGGATGTTCACCTTTCCTATCACCAAGGGAAACACCGAGACCGCTTTGTTTCAAGCCAACACCATGGTGATGACGGAATCGACCGCCCGAAAATATTTTAGAAGTGAAGACCCCATTGGAAAACTTGTGCGTTTGGGTGGACTTGCCCCTGGTGAAGAGCAGCAAACGTATGAAGTCACAGCAGTTGTAAAAGACACACCTGATAACTCCTATATCAAATTCGATATACTTTTATCTATGAACAGTTTCCCTCAGGTGAAGAAACGTTATTGGAGTTGGGTGTGGACACAATTGGAGACCTATGTGAAGTTGAACAAAAACACAAACATTGAAAACACAAGAGCTAAGCTGGTAAAAATTCCACGCAAATATGCCGAAGAGACACTGCAGCGGGCGATGAATACCACGTACGATGATTACATCAAATCCGGAAAAAAATGGGAGCTATTTCTACAGCCGCTCACCAGCATTCACCTGCCCTCAGAAGTTGTTCTTAATCGGCTTAATGACGCTGGCAATATCAAAATTATTTATTCGTTCATGGGAGCTGCTTTTTTCATTATCATTCTATCGTGTATCAACTTTATGAACTTGTCTACGGCACAATTTACGCGTAGGATAAAAGAAGCTAGCATACGCAAAATTCTTGGGTTGGGTCGAAACGAACTGAGTATTAATTATTTTATGGAAGCCTTATTGTTTTGCCTGATTGCACTCGTTGCAGCAGTAGCCTTTACCCAACTACTATTGCCCGGCTTTAATTTAATCACTGGCAAATCATTGGAAATTAATTTATTAAATGATCCAGATTTGATTTTAATTTTGCTTGCACTCGTTTTTGTGATGGCCATTGTATCGAGTAGTTACCCCGCTATTTTTCTTAGCGCTTTCCATCCTGTGGAAGGGATAAAGGGCAAACTTAAAAGCGGGCATGAAGGAAGAGTATTCCGGAATGGCCTGGTTGTCTTTCAATTCAGTGTTTCAATTGTGCTGATCATTTGCACGGCCATTGTATTTGAACAACTCAATTATATTTCCGAAAAAGATCTCGGTTTCGATAAAGAAAATCTGCTGATATTAAAACATGCCGAAGGCGTTAAAGATGGCGAAAGTCTGGCCAACGCATCACTGAATATTCCAGGGGTTGTCAACGCCTCTTACTGTACTTCTGTTCCTCCCACCATTGGGGGTGGCGATTCATTCACCGCTGAAGAGATGAACAACAAAACATTCCCGCTTAATTATACAATGGCGGATGAACGCTACATTCCATCGCTTGATATTAAACTGAAGCTGGGAAGAAATTTTTCATTGGAAAATCCTGGTGATGTGAACCATGTCATTCTGAATGAAACAGCGATAGCAAGGATTGGATGGACAGCCGATGAATCGGTTCTTGGAAAGAAAATAAGTTATCCTGGCAACGATAGCGATGTAACCTATGAAGTAATAGGCGTAACAGAAGATTTTCATTATTGGTCCCTGGAAACGCCTATCGAACCTGTGGCTATCTTTCATATCAAAAACAAAACTGTTAGAGACGGTGACAAGCAGTTCATTGCATTGCGCATTGTTCCTCAAAGCAGCGAATCGTGGACAACCACTTTTGCAGAATTGAATAAGCTCTGGAAAATCCACGCAGGCGACTCACCATTTGAATATGAATTTGTTGATCAGGCTTTTGCGGCCACTTTTAAAACCCAGCAACAATTTGGAAAGGTGTTGACCGTAATGGCCAGTCTCGCTATTTTAATTGCCTGTCTAGGGTTATTGGGCATGATCATCTACTCATTAGAGCAACGCTCCAAAGAAATTGGAATCCGCAAAGTTTCAGGGGCCTCTGTCTGGAATATCCTTACGCTCATTTCAAGTGGATACACAAAACTAATTGCCCTTTCTTTTATAATAGGCGCACCTCTCTCCTATTGGATTATGCAACAATGGCTACACGATTTCTCCTACCGGATAACACCTTCACTTTGGATGTTCGCTTTCGTAGGAATAGGTATTTTATTAATCGCCATTTTGATTGCAAGTTATCATTCCGTGAAGGCTGCCTTGACCAATCCTATTAAGGTGTTGAAAGATGAATAGAATTGGTAATCGGTAATCAGCAATTGGTATTTGACTGATTACCTGATAACTGATTACCATTCTCTTTCAGTCTAGCCTTATGATTGAGCACCGCCCTTATTTCACCATAAGAATACTCATCGCCTAATTGCTGTTTGACCTGACTCATCAAAATTCCGTCTGTTTCCTGGATAGTATGCAGGATAACTTCAAGCCTTTCGCTATTCATTAATTCGTGAATATCCAACTCACCTGATTTAACCAATAGGGCCAGATGTCCTTCTATAGTGGTTGCTGCCAATTTCCTTATCCCTGCAATCTCTTCAATGCTTTTGCCTCCGCGATAAAAAGCCAGGGTTTCTTTGAGGCTACTTCCTTTCTCCGCCTTCTCCTTCTTTATTACCGGCACCTTCTTCAAATTAATGATCTCCATTTTTTCTTCTTCCGTTGGCGGATTGAATTCCAAATCACCATAGCGAGCTTCGCGAAGCCGCTGAAGTTGCATTGCCAGAGCGTACTTAATGTCACCCACTATTTTAAGGTACTTTTTTACTTTTGTCGCTTTCCCAAGAGACTTTTCATGCTCCATTATAGAATGCAACAATTCATCTTTAAAAAAATTGGAAAAATACACAATGGCTTTTTGCACACGCTCTTCCAACAATGTTGTACCCGATTGCGGAACATCGTTCATTAGTTTATTTAATTCAAACCGGAATTTCTGCGCTACCTCTTGTTTTTCTTTTGCTTTTGAATTCAACAATTTACCGAGTGCAATAGCTGATTTCAAATCCGGAAGCTTTTTACCCGGCAACTCCTCCAGAAAATTCGCAAGCACAACAATAAGTTTTTTGAAATCAAAAGTTTGCAGCAATCTTTCCGTCCAGAATTTTTGTTGCTCAAATTTCAATAGCTGCTCCAACTCGTCTGCTTCATTCTCTTTGCGGGCAAAAGCAATTACGCGCACATCCGTAGAAATACTTTCGGCATGAATTTTTGAATGCAACACCACTCCTTCCAATGAAGTACAGCGGCTTAAGGCTACATACACCTGGCCGGCTGCGAAGGAAGAACCCGCATCAAGTATGGCTTTTTGAAAAGTGAGGCCTTGACTTTTGTGAATGGTGATAGCCCACGCCAGCCGTATCGGAAATTGCATAAAAGAGCCAATCACTTCTTCTTCAATTGCTTCCTTTTCACGATCATAAGCATAGCGAATATTCCTCCACGTTTCGCGCTCAATTTTTAATTCTTGTCCGTTATCGGGGAATCGCACCCGAATTTCATCTTCACCTAGTGACTTGACAACTGCAATCTTTCCATTATAATATCTTCGCTGCGGATCAGAATCATTTTTAATAAAAATTACTTGTGCACCTTCCTTCAATTGAAGTTCCAGCTCAGTAGGTAAAGTCTTTTCTGAGAAATCACCTTCTATGCTTCCGCGAAAGCGATGCAAAGGAGCTTTTAGTTTTGCTAACTCGGCATTGTTGACAGCGTCTGCTTTGTAGTTGTGCGTGCATAGGGTAATATAATTTTCCGAAGCCGGTGAAGTGAAGAAGTTATCAAATTTGGTGTTGAGCAACTGCAAATCTTCATTCAGAACCTGGTTGTTACGAACCCGGTTTAATAACTCAATAAATCGTTCATCGCTTTGCCTGTATATCTTTTTCAATTCAATATAAAGAGGCGGTGAATTTAAGACAGCCTGGCTGTGAAAGAAAAACGGGCTCTCATAATAATCTTTTAGAATATCCCATTCCTCATTCCTGGCTACGGGGGGAAGTTGGAACATGTCACCAATGTAGAGAACCTGAACACCACCAAAGGGCTTATCAAGGCTTTTGCGAAAGTGACGAAGGATCATATCCATAGCATCAAGCATGTCGCAACGCACCATACTCACTTCATCAATAATCAGTAACTCCAACTCAAGCAGTAGCTCACGTTTCTCTGCGCTAAAGCGTATATTCTTAAACAAGCTGTACGCATCCGAGACTTCAACGCCATTGAACCTTCTTTGTGTTCCTGGAATAAAAGGACCAAATGGCAACTGGAAAAAAGAGTGCATAGTAACACCACCTGCATTGATGGCGGCCACTCCAGTGGGTGCTACCACCACAGTGTTCTTCTGTGTATGGCCAACAATATATTTAAGAAACGTAGTTTTTCCTGATCCTGCTTTTCCAGTTAAAAAAATAGAACGATCCGTTTGATTGACGAAATCAGCGGCTATTTTGAAAATTGGATTGTGATCGTCAGGAGTCTCCATTCATTATACTTTAATTGTTAGCCGTTAATCATTATCCGCTAATTGTTAATCGCTAGCCGTTGTTAGGTTTGAGCACGGCGGCCGCCGGTCACAGGGTGCCAGCGCATGCCATAGTCGCTGGTCAGACGGACGCCATCAACCGGCATCCGCGAAGG
>JANOLM010000111.1:0-7240 GCA_031419815.1 Bacteroidia bacterium | reverse complement strand
AGCTTGAGCCAATACGGTTGCAGTAGTAGTACCATCACCGGCTGCATCAGCAGTTTTAGAAGCTACTTCCTTCACAAGTTGAGCACCCATGTTTTCAATAGGGTCTTTCAATTCAATTTCTTTTGCTACAGATACACCGTCCTTTGTAACAGTTGGTGCTCCAAATTTCTTATCAAGGATTACGTTACGGCCTTTTGGCCCTAGGGTAACCTTAACGGCATTTGCCAATTTATCAACACCCTTCTTTATTTTATCGCGGGCGGTTGTATCGAATGTTATTTCTTTAGCCATGTTATTAATTCTTTTATGATTAGTGAATATTAAATAATTCCAAAGATGTCAGAATTTCTCATGATGAGATACTCTTTGCCATCGATGTTGATCTCCGTGCCAGAGTACTTTCCGTACAGCACATTGTCACCAACTTTAACCGTTACAGGCTTATCTTTTATGCCTTCACCGATCGCGATAACTTTTCCTTTTTGGGGTTTCTCTTTTGCGGTGTCAGGAATGATCAAGCCGGAAGCTGTTTTTTGTTCAGCGGGTGCTGCTTCAACAAGCACTCTGTCTTCATTGGGTTTAAAAGTGATTTTTGCCATATTTGGTTTGAATTATTGTTTAAAAATAGGTTAACCTTACAAAGCCGTCTTATCGATTTTCATGCCATTTGATGCATTCGTACCGGATTAGGACAGACTTTCCGACTTCGGGGCTGCAAAGATGAAAAAAAATGTCATACCTGTCACCCTTTAAAAATTAAAGTGGCAGTATTGGCAGAATTTAATTCAGTTTTAAGCCTTTCTCTGGTAGGGAGGGCGACAAAGATGAGGTTGTCATAGATTAGGTCTTTTTGATGATTGTGTTTTAATCGTAAAGTGTTCAGACGAATTAAACTTCTAAGAAAATGGATCAATTGAATGAGAATTGGCTTACAGAAGGGCTGGTAGATTTTGAGTATAAAAAGTACATGTTGTTAGCCTATTTAAAGAAGGTCAAAGAATCGTTCAATAGGGTAGAGCTTTATCCTTTTTTATCTGACCTGGTTTTCCATCACCACAACCTCATGGCTGTTAAAGAGAATAAGGCCATGATTTATGATCGATTCCCAAAAAGACTTTCACTTGAAAACCTCCATAATCTGGAAATTAATTACAAGAAAATCATTGAAGACGATGCAGTCATGAAGGAGATTGAATCGATTATAGAATTTGCGTTACCACAGTTTAAATCCTCGTTAGAGGAGGGATCTTTTATCTATGAATACGTTGAGTCGCACTGCGAGATTTCGCCCGTTGGGCTGACATCACTATATGCCCAGGAAGGATACCTTTTTGTGACCCAGCCTCCAGAAAAGGAAACCAATATTTATCGATACCAGGTTACGATTTTTGACAATAGCAACGAAAAATTGCGTGGAATTCATACCCACCTTATTTCAACTACCGAAAGAAGTTTTTCTAATACGTATGAGCAAATCAAATTGAAACTTATCCGTCAGTTTGCTGACTTGCCAAACCCCGCTACTTATCTGGTAGTTTCAAAACTTAAATTTCCAATTGTTCAGACATTGATGCCAATAGCGAAGCGGCTTTTGATTAAGAAAATTGCAATTGCTTAAAACAAAAGGAGCCCTTTAAAAAAAGGGCTCCTTTGTCTTTCATAAAAATGTTTTTCTATTTTTTTGTAGTGTCGCTATTCTGATTAGATTTTTTTAGATCAAGCCCAGGAGCCGATTGTTGTTCTTTTGCGCGCTCAATAATTTCGTCAGTAGCACCAGTACCTGGATTTGTCAAATTTGTCGCCAAAGACAAAATCATAATGGCGATAGCGAAACCCCAGGTAAGGCGTTCCAATAAATCTCCTGTTTTCTTAACTCCGATAAGATTACTGGCACCAGAACCACCAAATTGATTGGACAATCCTCCGCCTTTTGAATTTTGAGCCAATACAACTAAAACCATCAAAATGGCAAAGAAGATAGCTCCGCTTACTAATAACGTATACATAATTTATTTCTTCAGTTCTTCAATTTGAGCCGCAAAGTAAGCCTTTTTTTGTGGAAACTTCCAAATCAGTTTCTTCAACACCTCTAGTGCTTTGTCTTTTTTTCCCTGCTTAAGCAGAATATCGACCAGCGTTTCTGAGATAATGTGATCACCAAAGGCCAGGCTATTTTCCGTTAGATCTGTTGTGGACGGTTGAAGAGACGCCTTTGCTTTGGCATTAGAAATGGTAGGCTGGGTTTTAATAAATTGATCGATGATATCGAATTGTTCTTTTTGCTTGATGCCTTCTGGCTTAATTTTCTTTTTTGTACTTTTTATTTCTTTGATCAACTCTTCAGAATTTGGTTCGTTAATTTCTAGCGTTGATTTTATTTTTTTCTCCTCCCTATTGTTTAATGTGTTTTTGTTGCTCTCTTCTACTCTCTGAAAACTAATTTCAAATTCATGTTTAAGTTCCAACAAGCGATCCAGGTCATGCTTTATTTCTGCACGCAAATCATCTCCTGTTAGGTCGTTTGGAATAGGAGTAGAAATGGATATACTATTTTTTTGAAATGAACCAACTTTCGGGAGAGATTCTGAATCAGGAACAGCTTCCAGGCGATGACTTCGTGGGAAGGCCATGATTGACTTAAGTACAATTCTATCGGATGAGTAGATGGCACTTAATTGTAACTCTTTTTCACTGTTTTCCAGCCCATTGTCAAAGGCGCCACGAGCAGCCAGATTGTGAATTAGCTGACAATAAGGAAAACTTGATTTAATGGATATCAATTCCGCTGTTTCTTTAGCGGTAAGGGAATTATAATTTCGTGTGAGAAATAAGAAGTGTTCTTTTTCCACAATTTTAAAAGGAAGGTGAAGGCTAAATGTAATGGAAATAAAAAGGTCAAGCAATAGAGATCCCTTAACAATTCAACTTCGCTACCAATTGGCTACCGTGGCATTGAAAATATCAATAAGGATTTGATCAAATATTTTTTTCTCGAGACTTTCCTGCACGCTGGTTAAATTCACCGTGTTCGGAAAATCAGCATAAAATGTGAAGATCTTGTCTTTAAAACTATTCTTTGGCTCAAGGCCATCAACATAACTGAGTTTCACAGAAATAGTAAGGCGGGTGAGTGCTGCCGCATCGATGGTTTGAGCCCCAGATGACACTGGAGCAATTGGATTGATTCTGTATTCTGTGATAGCCCCATCAACATGAAGTTCGCCATTCTCCAATACCACCTTCAAGCTTGAGTTTTGTTGGTAATAGTCTTTAAGTTTGTTTGTAAAATTTTGTGCAACATTAGCTGGCGCCAAATCAGTATTGTTAAAAAATTGTTCAATTGAAATATTCTTGGCTGCGGTTGATGCCCCTGAAAAGGAATAGACTCCACAGCCGCTTAAGAAGGTAATACCAATTAGTATGAAGCTCAAAGCTACAAGCCGCAAGCTACAAGCTACTAGTTGAGTTTTACAAATATGCAACTCAGTGCTAGAAGCTAAAGACTGGAAGCTAGAAGCTCGTACAGTGCTATTCTTCAAGTTCGTATTGTTTGATTTTCCGGTACAGCGTTCTTTCAGAAATCCCCAAATCGCGTGCCGCGTATTTTCTTTTGTTATTATTTTTATGGAGGGCGCGAAGGATTAATTCTTTTTCTTTTTTCTCTATAGAAAGGGAATCATCTTCAGCTTCATGTGAAATATCCTGCACCTCTTCGGCTCCGTTGATAGGCTTTGCATCAGAGGATTCAGAAGTTATATTAAATACGACTGGCTCGCGCGTGGAGGGAGTCTCTAATTTAGTTTCAACCTCTTCAAAAAGCCCGGCATTGTCTTTTACAATCTGTGCAGCTTTGGATGGATTAACAGCGCTTTCCAAAACGATTCTTTTCAAATCGTTTACATCCTTGCGCATGTCGAATAAAACCTTGTATAATATTTCACGCTCTGAGATATTGTCTTTTCCATTTAATCCATAGTAGATGGCCGGCAGAGTGGATTCTTTTGGTAAATAGAGATGCAATTTTTCTCCGTCAATTTCTTTCTGATCTGAAGAAAGAACAGAAATCTGTTCCACCAGATTTTTTAATTGTCGTATGTTTCCAGGGAAACGGTACTTGATCAGAATATTTTTTGCGTCTTCCGTAAGGGAGATGGGCTTTACTTTATATTTTTCAGCAAAGTCACCAGCAAATTTCCGGAACAAAAGTTCAATATCTTTTCCGCGTTCGCGCAAGGGAGGAACAAAGATAGGTACCGTGCTTAGCCTGTAGTACAAGTCTTCCCGAAATTTTCCTTCTTCTACTTTGTGCAAGAGATTGATATTGGTAGCGGCTACCACCCGCACATCGGTTTTCAAAACTTTCGAGGAACCTACTTTTATAAATTCACCGTTTTCTAAAACGCGCAGTAAGCGTGCTTGAGTGGCCAGTGGCATCTCACCAATTTCATCCAAAAAAATTGTGCCTCCGTTTGTTACCTCAAAATACCCTTTGCGGGATTCATGCGCACCGGTGAATGAGCCTTTCTCGTGACCAAAAAGTTCTGAATCGATTGTTCCTTCGGGTATAGACCCACAATTAATGGCTATAAACTGACCGTGTTTCCGTGGGCTTAAGTGATGAATGATTTTTGAAAACGACTCTTTGCCACTTCCGCTTTCACCAGTAATAAGTACCGACATTTCGGTGGGGGCAACTTGCATCGCCACTTTCACAGCATGGTTCAGTTGTGGTGAATTACCGATGATGCCAAAACGCTGTTTTACACTAAGAATCTCTGAATCTGTAATCACCATACTTTATTTAGTGTCGTTTTACGTAGCCTCCTTTTTAAATCTCACCCAACCTCTTCAAAGGAGGAAGCCAATGAGCTTACGTAAAAGACATTTCATGTTTAATTTACAATCTTCCCAATCAATGTCCCGCTCGTGCAGTCTTCAATTAATACGTTGATGTATTCACCTTTCTTTTTATTTTCTTTTGGAAATACGGCAACTCGGTTAGCCGATGTTCTCCCTTGCAACTGATTTTCATTTTTCTTTGAAGTGCCTTCGATTAAAATTCTTTGCACTGTGCCGATGTCTTGCGTGTAGCGCAGGGAGGAGAGTTTTCTTTGTTTGTTGATGATCTCATCAAGTCTGTGCTTTTTTACTTCAATGGAGATATCGTCTTTATATTTTTTTTCTGCCAGTGTCCCTGGTCTTTCCGAATAGAAAAACATGTAGGAGTAATCATATTCTACAATGTCCATCAGCGAAAGCGTGTCGTGGTGTTCTTCTTCTGTTTCGGTGCAGAACCCTGCGATCATATCAGAAGAAATCCCACAATTATTTCCTAAGATCTCACGAATACGATTGACTCTTTTTAAATACCATTCTCGTGAATAGCCTCTGTTCATAAGCTCAAGAATACGACTGTTCCCACTCTGCACAGGTAAGTGAATGTATTTACAAATGTTTTCATACTTCGCTATTGTATGAAGAACTTCATCGCTGATGTCTTTTGGATGAGAAGTAGAAAAACGAATCCGTAGATCTGAATTAACATTTGCAACTAATTCTAATAAATTGGCAAAAGTGACTACTTTATCAACTTCCGTTTTTTCCAATCTGGCTTTGTTATTTTCCACTTCGCTCCATTTGTAAGAATCAACATTTTGCCCAAGAAGTGTTACTTCCCTATATCCCTTTTCAAATAAATCTTTTGCTTCAGCAACTATCGAATGGGGATCCCGACTGCGTTCACGCCCCCGTGTAAATGGAACCACACAAAATGAACACATGTTGTCGCATCCTCGCATAATGGAGATGAAAGCCGTTACACCATTTGAGTTAAGCCGAACAGGACTGATATCGGCATACGTTTCATCCCGTGACAAAAAAGTGTTTATTGCTTTATCACCGTCATCAACCAAGGCAATTAATTTCGGAAGATCGCGGTAGGCATCCGGGCCCGCCACCAAGTCAACAATTTTCTCTTCTTCCAGCAATTTTGACTTTAAGCGTTCGGCCATGCAACCAAGAACGCCCACCAAAAGCTCTGGCTTAAGTTTCTTAAAACCTTTTATATGGGTAAGCCGATCCCGTATGGTTTGCTCTGCTTTCTCGCGTATCGAACAAGTATTCAAGAAAATGACGTCAGCCTGTTTAATATCGGAGGTGGTGTCAAAACCATCTTTTTGTAAAATAGAGGCGACTATTTCGCTATCGGAAAAATTCATTTGGCAGCCGTAGCTTTCTATATAAAGCTTGCGGGCTTGCCCAGTTTGGTTGTCTTTGGTTGTATGAATCACCTCACAATTCTCCTCATGAGTGGATAAAACCCCAATATCTTCTATCAAATGATCCATTTTAACTCGTATGAAGATGCAAATTTAACACTTTTAGCCTTAAAAGATGACATCTTGTCAGGAATTCCGTTAATTGTGAATGTTTAATCCTAAGAAGGCTTGACGGAAAAAATTTAACGATTAACAATTAACGGATAACGGAAAAATGGCAATCATAAAAATGGTAAGAGGTTTCACGCCAAAATTTGGAAATAATTGCTTTTTGGCCGAAAACGCTGTAGTTGTGGGCGAGGTAGTGATGGGTGATAATTGCACTGTATGGTTTAACGCGGTTGTGCGTGGAGATGTAAACTCGATCACGATTGGAAATAATTCTAACATTCAGGACGGAGCAGTCATTCATTGTACCTATCAAAAGGCAAAAACGGTTATTGGCAACAATGTTTCCATTGCTCACACAGCGGTTGTTCACGGTTGCACAATTGAAGATAATGTGTTGATTGGAATGGGGGCGATTGTAATGGATGATGCTGTAATAGGCACAGGTTCTGTTATTGCTGCTGGTGCCGTTGTTCTGGCTGGCACGAAAGTGGAACCCGGAACCATTTATGCCGGTATGCCTGCCAAATACGTCAAAGATGTTGGTCCAGAAATGAGCGCTGTTATTGAACGAACAGCCAAAAATTACCCCATGTATGCTGAGTGGTTCAAATAGGAGTTAATGATTTGTAAGTTTAGGGCATCTCTAAAAACTCCATCACCCCTTCTATTTTGGAGAAGGGGAAGGGGTTGAGGTGATGAAAGGAAGTGTTTTTAGAGATGCCCTTTATTATGAAAGTTGCATTTTTTTCATGGAGTGAGCTGTTTTTTCGATCAGAACCTCTATATTCATAACTTATGACGATTAAGAATAATAAAGGTTTTGATCCAGTAGTTTTAGCTGATTACAAAAA
>JANOLM010000110.1:0-6917 GCA_031419815.1 Bacteroidia bacterium | reverse complement strand
GCAAAGCAGCGCCGTCGTCATCGCCGCCATGCCGGTGGCTTGAGCGCGACAGGCCTCGGCCCCTTCCATCAGTGCATTGCGTTCTTCAAGCATTTGCACGGTCGGGTTTTGCAGGCGCGAGTAAGTCATCCCCTCGGCCTCACCCGCAAAGCGCGCGGCGACTGTTTCTGCATCATCGTAAGTATAGCCCGATGACAGAAAGAGCGCTTCGGATGTTTCGCCGTGCTCCGAACGCCAAGTGCCGCCGCGCACTGCCTGCGTTGCCGGGCGCCATTTTGAGGTTATGCTGCGATTCTGGCCACTGTCTTTTTTCATGCACTTGCTTTGCAGCGAGAGCGGGGCTTTGGTCAACGCCTATCGGCTTTGCGCGCGCATCGCTGGCTGATATGGGTGAGCAATGATGTTTGACATGCAGCCTGAACTCAGTGGGGAAACGCTATGCCTCCGCCCACTGACCGAGGCAGACCGCGCGGCGATGACCGCTGCGTCATCCGACCCACTGATCTGGGAATTGCACCCTGCGGTTGATCGGCATTTGTCGGAAAAATTTCAGCCCTATTTTGACAAGCTCTTGGCATCGGGCGGAACGCTCGTCGTGATTGACCGTGCAAGCGGCGATATGATCGGCTGGTCTATGACCAACACTACAAAACTTGTAGCCCCACTGTGGGGCGCTGAAAGAATGTTAGGTACAAATCCTATTTCTATTGCTTTTCCAGGATTAAAAAATTTGCCGATTGTAATTGACCTTGCCACAAGCGCTGCTGCGTATGGAAAGATTGAGATTGCAAAACGCAAAGGAGCTCCTGTCCCAAAAGGTTGGATCATCAATAATCAGGGAGAGATGACCACCGATCCTAATGACATGATAAATGGTGGTGCATTGTTGCCACTCGGCTCGGAACGAGAATTGGGTGGACATAAAGGCTATGCGTTATCCGCGATGGTAGATATTCTCACTTCTGTTTTGAGTGGTGCAAACTGGGGGCCCTTCGCTCCTCCTTTCGCCTTGCGGCAGGAAATTCCATCTCGAAGTGTGGGTAAAGGGATAGGCCATTTTTTTGGCGCCATGCAGATTGATGGTTTTATGGAGGTGGACGAATTCAAAAAAAGAATTGACGAATGGATTGAAGTGTTCAGAAATACAAAACCAGCAAAAGGGACAACAGGTGTTATGATTCCTGGTGACCCTGAACATACTGAAGAAGCTATCCGCAGGAAAAATGGAGTGCCATTGATAGACGCGGTTATTAATGATCTCAAAGATATTTCAAAGCAGACAGGTATTCCCTTTTAAAATATGGCCACTGATTCACCGTTATTCACCATGCTGTGCAGACAGAGTAGTGGCCACCGCGCATTGGCATCCCGATATTTATCGAGACTTATCACACATCTTATCACGACACCAAAGCAAGCAAAAGAGCATCGTTTCCTCCCCGCGACAAGGAATTGAAATGACGACCAAGCAAATGATTAACTTTTTATGAAGTCGGACAATGAAGTTCCAGTAACGGACATTCACCGCGACAAATTATTCTAAATTGCAGAGTTAAATTGTATGGCTCAATTATTGACAATAAGCATTTAACCAAACTTAAACCTTATGCTCATTAGCTATTTAAAAATTGCATTCAGAAATCTTTTCAGGAATAAGATTCATTCCATCATAAACATTCTGGGTTTAGCTCTTGGATTAACCGCGTGCATTTTCATATATCAATATTCGGTCTTTGAAATGAGTTATGAGAAATTCTATCAAGACTACGATAGGATTTATCGAATTGGCTATCAGAAATTTCTTGACGATAAGCAAACAGAGAATATTGCCAAATCACCTGGTGCTTTAGCTACTGCACTTCTTGCAGAAGTTCCAGAGGTCGAAAATGCGACAAGGATATGGCCACTTAACAAAGTAACCATCAGCACGGAAAATTCAGTCAAATTCAATTCGGATAAAGCCTTTACAACTGACACTTCTTTCCTTAAAATACTTTCCCCAACCATTGTCAAAGGTTCAATGAAAGGAGAGGGAATTTTAATTTCTGAATCCATCGCTCAAAAGTACTTTAACAAGGTTGACCCTTTGAATAGCGTAGTGTCTATCTACGAAGAGGATAAATTTGAAGCAAGGGTAATTGGTGTATTCAAAGACCTACCGCCAAACACCCACTTGGATTACAACATATTAGTTATTAACAGTAAGAGAGTGGGGGAAGATAGCTGGGACTGGACAGGGTTCTACACTTATGTAAAACTAAAACCAAATACCTCGGTTCTTGAGTTCCGTCACAAAATGAATGAAATAGCACAAAAAAATTTGAAGAGTAAATTTAACGTTAAGGTAAACTTAACCCCTCAACCCTTAAGTAGTATTCATCTTCACTCTGACTTGCAAGAAGAATTAAGCCCAAATGGTAATTACAATTCATTACTATTTCTAATCCTAACAGGGTGCTTCATCCTGATTATCGCTTGGATTAATTATGTAAACCTCTCAATAGCCAAATCAACCGAACGATTAAAAGAGATTGGAATTAGGAAAGTTATCGGGTCACAAAAATCTGATTTAATCAGACAGTTTTTATTTGAATCATCTTTGTTTAATATTTTGAGCGTTGTAATGGCTATGTTTCTAGCTCAGTTGCTAAGCCCTTCTTTTAGTCAACTATCGGGAAAGCAATTAGTATTTAGCGATTTATTAGTAATCACCAATTTTTGGACAAGCCTATTGACAATTGCGTTAATTGGGATAGTGGTTACTGGTCTCTATCCTGCACTAGTTTACTCAAAATTCAAACCAGTAAATGCATTAAAAGGTATTTTTAATAACAACGCGAATAGTGGGGTTTCTTTTAAAAAGGCTCTTATGGTCTTTCAATTTGTGATTACGTCATTTCTTATTACAGGCACACTAGTAATCTACAAGCAGATGGACTTCATGAGGAACAGTGACTTAGGCATTGACATAAGCAAAATAGTTGTCGTTAAATCTCCAAATATTCTAAAAGAAAGCTGGTCAGATAAATTATCAACATACGTTATTGATTCGGCATACTTTAATAATGTGAAGACATTCAGTAACAATTTGTCATCCTACAATTCATTTAAAGCCGCATCAATCTCGCACATCCCTGGTAAAGAATTAATATGGGGTGCTGCGGGATTCCGAAGAGAAGATTCGGACCCCAGCAAAGTACATGCACTCTATATGGCTGGAATAGATTATGAATTCTTTCCAACATTCAATATTAAACTTCTGGTTGGACGTAACTTCTCGGAAGACCACAGGACTGACCAACTTAATGCCATTATTATAAATGAAGAAGCTTGTAAAGTATTGGGATTTGAAAGTCCGGAAAAGGCGGTAGGAAAAAATCTCATTTTCTTTGACAGCAAAAAAGAAATAATCGGGGTTGTTAACAATTACCATCAGGAGTCTTTAAAGCGCGTTATCAAACCGACATTTTATTCACTTCTACCGAGAGCATTGGATTATTTCGCTATAAGTATCCCATCTGGCGACTTACCTAATTCCATTTCAATGATAAAAGGACAATGGGTAAAAGTTTTCAATGACAATCCTTTCGAATACTTTTTCCTTGACGACTTCTTTAATGAGCAATATAAAGAAGACCAAAAATTTGGGAACGTATTCACAATATTTACCACATTAAGCATCTTTATTGCCTGCATTGGACTGTTTGGAATTTCCTCCCACATGATAATGCAACGAACTAAAGAAATTGGAATTCGGAAAATACTAGGTGCCTCGATGATGAATATCATAAGACTTCTATCAGGTTACTATTTAAAACTTGTATTGATATCCTTTCTTTTGGCTATTCCCATAAGTTACCTGACAATGAGCAAATGGTTGGACAATTTTGCTTTCAAAATAAATTTAGAATGGTGGATGTTCATAGCCCCACTGACAGCAATTCTATTGATTACTTTGACAACTATAAGTTTTCAATCAATTAGGACATCCTTAATAAACCCAGTTAAGAGTTTACGCTCGGAATAATTAAAAATGAGTGACGCAGACAATATGAAGTGATCTCCTCCGAAAACCACACCAATGCCACTGATTTAATCTGTGAATCAGTGGCAATTACTTCAGTAAAATCTCTTTCACTTTCTTCATTCCAGTACTTGCCTTTTCGGCAATAAACTCAAGATTAGGAACATGAAGTATGTCTGGTTTCTTAGGATCAACGACATATTTCTTAACGCGTTCTGGAACATAATCAATTAATCCAGCTGCGGGATAAACAACCATCGATGTTCCTACAACCAAAAATATATCCGCGCCTGATGCAATATCTGTTGCCACTTCCATCATCGGCACTGCTTCGCCAAACCAAACGATATGAGGACGCAGTTGAGAACCAAGTTCGCACGTATCACCAAGATTTAATTCCCATCCATCAATAGGATAAATCAAAGCAGGGTTTCGGGTACTGCGAGATTCAAATAATCCGCCATGAAGGTGAATGACTTTGGAAGAACCAGCCCTTTCGTGAAGGTTATCAACATTCTGAGTGATGATGGTGACATTAAAGCTCTTCTCTAATTCAGCCAGTATTTCATGACCTCGGTTTGGTTTTACCTCCAGCGCTTTTTTCCTTCGCTGATTATAAAAGTCCAAAACCAGTTCAGGATTTTTTCTCCATCCTTCCGGAGTTGCTACATCCTCTACTTTGTGACCTTCCCATAATCCTCCGGAATCCCGAAAGGTAGCAATGCCGCTTTCAGCGCTGATGCCAGCTCCGGTAAGTACGATGAGTTTTTTCATTAGCAACTAGCGGGAAAATAATTTTGAAAAGACATTCGATGAAACCACTCACCAGCTTTCGTACTTCTGTTCGACTCCTTCGGAGTCGTATGTTTATAGAATATTCTAAACTATAAACATACGACCCCATCGGGGTCGAACTTTTTAAATTATGGACAAGATTCAATAATTGATAACTTGGTCGTGAACTGGCTCGACTAATCTACTCCAGAATAATTACTAAATGCTCTTCGCACCAGTATCCTTCCAACTTTTGGATTTTGCTGAGTCGATCACTGCTTCACAAACTTTCTGTGTTTGCAAGGCATCATTAAATGTGGGAGCACAAGGTTCTCCTGTTTCCAGGCTCTTCAGAAAATCTGCCACCTGATGAACAAATGAATGCTCATATCCGATCGACAACCCCGGTACCCACCACTTTTTCATGTAGGGTTGATCCCCATCGGTTACCAGTATGGAACGCCAACCGCGAACAATAGAATCATCACTATGATCAAAAAACTCAAGTCGATTAAGGTCATGCAAATCCCAGCGAATGGAAGCATGCTCGCCATTGATTTCAAATGTATATAGTGCCTTATGTCCACGGGCATACCTTGTTGACTCGAATACGCCTAACGAGCCGTTCTCAAAATGACAATGGAAGATACAGGCATCATCAATACCCACCTTCTGCACTTTGCCAGTGGATTGGTGAACCCGCTCTTTGATAAAAGTTTCCGTCATGGCAGAGACGTCTTTAATCGCTCCATTGATCCACATAGCGGTGTCAATACAATGAGCCAGTAGGTCTCCTGTTACTCCTGATCCTGCAGCGTCAACATCCAACCGCCATAGTCCTTCACCACCTTGTGGCAGCTCAGGACTAATCGTCCAATCCTGAAGGAAATTGGCCCGGTAATGAAAAATTTTGCCAAGCTTTCCTGAATCAACAATTTGTTTTGCCAGCGAAACAGCAGGCACCCGTCTGTAGTTATACCAAACAGTATTCTTTACACCACTCTTTTCAATTGCATCCACCATGCGCTGACCCTCGGCCAACGTACGCGAAAGTGGTTTCTCGCACAAAATCATTTTCCCTTTTGCCGCGGCAGCGATTGCAATCTCGGCATGAAAATCATTTGGGGTGCAGATGTCTACCGCATCAATATCATCGCGGGCAATTAGAACTTTCCAATCCGTTTCGAATGACTCATAACCCCACTGCTCAGCAAATGCTTTTACTTTTTCCGGATTGCGTGAGCAAACTGCTTTCAACACAGGGCGATAATTTAGTTCAGGGAAAAAATCACCTACACGTTTATAACCATTGGAATGGGTGCGTCCCATAAAACCACATCCGATCAATCCTATTCTAAGTTGCCTCTTACTGTTCATAATCTGATCATTTTACTTTTTACCATCTATTAATGTTGGTCGACCATTCAACCTATTCTTATTTCGGGTCACTTTGAAATTTGTTATCCTCAACGTCCTTAAGAAATCCTATTAAATTATTGAAATAGTTTTGTTGGTCGTCATACATACTTAAATGACTTCCATTCGGGCACAAGTAAGTCCTACTATTTGGAATCAGTTTCCCCTCCTTCTTCATGTCTTCAGGATTCATCTCATCCTTCTCTCCACCAATTACAAGAGTCGGAACTTTAATATTTGGCAATCTGTCCCACATCTCCCAGTTTTTAAAATTACCAGTTACATGAAATTCATCAACTCCTTGCATTTGAATGTATATGCTTGTGTTAGCTTTCTTAAATGCTCTCATAAGAGGTTCTGGCCAAGGGTTAAGACGGCAGACCACATTAGCGTACAACTTTGTCATTAACAGTTCTTGGTACTCTGGAGATGCATACAGCTGCAATTTGTCTAAAGAATCATATTTCTTAATTTCGGAAGGTGTAAAGAGTTCTTCTTTCAGTTTAACACTGTATGATACATAACTTTTTATTCCAGCTGTCATATTTGATAGAATAGCTGCTTTTACATGGTCTTGATATTTTTGCAAATACTCCATTGCCAACATACTTCCCCATGAGTGGCCTAATAAATAAAAATTCTCTAAACCAAGTCCTTGACGCACTTGCTCTACTTCCTCCATGTACCTTGAAACAGTCCAAAG
>JANOLM010000109.1:0-7484 GCA_031419815.1 Bacteroidia bacterium | reverse complement strand
TTCAAGAAAGGAGGTACACAAAAAGAACAGCACTACCTCATATCCTTTTTTTATCATCGAGTTTATCCAATCGTAATCCTTTTGAGTAGCCAGATTACTTTCAATCATAAAATCAGACATACTATTAATATGGGATGCAATCATTTCTCTTGCTAAAACATCAGCTTTAGCAAAATTCTCAGGCGTGTACATACCCGGAAGAGAACGGGTAATAAGATCAACATTAATGAAAGGGAGATTGAAATTTATGAAACCTTCCGCTGCTGCTGTTTCGTAATAGGTGGTTTTTCCCGCACCGTTAGGACCTGCGAGTATGTATAAGGTGGGCATTAATGAGCCGTAGAAAGGGGTTTACTCTTTATTCTCTTGCTTGAGTCCTTTGGATTTTCCTCAATCAGTTGTCCGTTTTCCATGTAAATAATATTACTTCCGGCTTGTACTGCTTTAAGCCTGACATGCGCCCTAAATGCAATAGCCATTTTTTTGAAGTTGATATTTACCGCTGTCATTTTCATAAGGTGAAGTTAGCTAATTCTGACTTAAAAACCTCTCGGCTACTCGGCTAAGGGCGAGAGTGAAAATCTCTTCCGGTTGCAGTGCGGTTTACAATTGTCAATCGACTAACTTTTTGTTTCACTACTTTCTGCCCGTCCGTTCATCAGGCATTGTTAGTTGCTAGAGCTAAGGAAATTTTATGATTCTCTTAACCACTTGAATGTAAAAGCATAAGAGATTAAAAATTAAACAAGCCGCTTGGCTACTTCATCCCAGTTTACGACATTCCACCAGTTAGCCACATACTCGTTGCGTTTATTCTGATATTTCAAATAATAAGCGTGTTCCCAAACGTCAAGTGCTAACAAAGGGGTCCCTTTAAATTCTGCGGTTTCCATTAATGGGTTGTCTTGGTTAGGTGTTGATCCTATCTTTAATTTCCCATTATCATTTACCAACCAAGCCCAACCCGAGCCGAAGCGCGTCATCGCTGCCTGTGTAAATTGCTCTTTGAATTTATCGAAAGATCCAAAAGTTCCGTTGATAGCATCTCCTACTTTTCCTGCTGGCGCTACGCTACCAGGCTTCATTACTTGCCAAAAGAAGTTATGATTCCATACACCTCCTCCGTTATTGCGAGCCTTGGCCGATAGCTTTGAGGCATTAGAAAAGAATTCTTTTTCAGTAACGAATGAAATATTTTCGGCAGCAATAGCCTCATTTACATTTTTAACATACGCTGCATGGTGCTTGCTATAATGAATTTCCATCGTTTGGGCATCAATACTTGGCTCAAGCGCAGCGTATGCATACGGCAAAGCAATTTGGGAAAACTGTAGCCCTGCCGTTTTATTCATTTCAGCAAGGGCAATCGATTCTGTTGACTTCAGGATCAATGGGGTTCCTACAGCTGTTATAGCCGTTACTTTCAAAGCATTGACAACAAATTTTCTACGGCTAATGGGTTTCATAATTTTTTTATTTATGTGAGTTTATCGAAGGATGAAAAAAATGTGCCTGGGAGTTGGACATCAGTAAATTTACCCAAAATTATTTAGCTTGCATAGACCAAATACTTAGTCCTATGGCAGACATACTGTATGATGAGGTTCCATCATTAGACCTAGCCGATTTCACCAGTGGCGACCCTGTTCGAAAAAATAAATTTATTCTGGATCTTGGTGTGGCGTATAACAGCATTGGATTTGTAGCTATCCGCAATCATTACCTTACCCCTGATTTATCTGAAAGGTTGTATAGTGTCATTAAGAAATTTTTTGCGCTCCCTGACCCGGTAAAACAACAATATGAAATCCCCGGACTTGCCGGCCAGCGAGGCTATATCGGAAAAGGAAAGGAACACGCCAAGGGGCGAAATACAGGTGACTTAAAAGAATTTTATCACGTTGGACAGGAGGTTTATGACAACGATCCGATCAAAAAGGAATATCCAGACAATGTGTGGCCGGCAGAGCTGCCCGAGTTTGAAGAAATTGCGTTGGAGGTTTACCGCAGATTAGAGAACACTGGTGTGCAAATGCTGAAGGCAATTGCGCTCTATCTGAACCTTTCAGAAAATTACTTTGACTCCAAAGTTAAACATGGCAATAGCATACTAAGGCCGATCCATTATTTTCCAATTGAAAATCCTGATGCCGTGCCTGCCGATGCCGTGCGCGCTGCCGAGCATGGCGATATTAATTTGATCACCTTGCTAATGGGTGCCAGTGCGGATGGCCTACAGGTGCTGCGTAGGGATGGAAAATGGATTTCCATAACGGCCCTTCCTGAACAACTTGTTGTAAACGTAGGCGATATGCTAGAGCGCCTGACGAATAAGAAACTAAAATCTACAATTCACCGTGTGGTTAATCCTCCCCGTCATTTAATGAATAAACCCCGATACTCTATTCCATTTTTTATGCACCCCCGATCGGAAATGAGCCTGGCTGCTTTGTCTGGTTGTGTAGACACCGAACATTCAAAATTGTGGGATGATATAACGGCTGGTGAATTTCTAAACCAGCGCTTAAAAGAAATTGGATTAAAAAAATAATCAAGGAACAACCTTGGTACAGCGCGTAAGAAACTACATTTTTTTAAAAGATGTTCTCAAATTAGCAGTTACCTGCTTTGGAGGTCCACAAGCACACATTGCCCATTTTCAAAAGCTGCTGGTAACTGATAGAGAATACCTGACGGAAAATGATCTTAATGAACTCTATGCTTTATGTCAGGTTTTGCCTGGCCCTACGTCTACACAAACATTAACGGCCATAGGCTATCGCTTAGGCGGAGCGGGTCTCGCGTATCTCACTCTTTTAGTGTGGGCATTGCCAGCCGTTATCATTATGACAACTGCGGGATTGCTAGTCACAAGCTTCGAGAAAAAACAGATCTCATTGGAGTTCACACGCTTTATTCAACCTATGGCTGTAGGCTTTGTGGGTTATGCAGCGTATAGCATCAGCGTCAAAACGGTAAATACAAAATTAGGTCTTGTGCTGATGGTCATTGCCGGTGTTGCATCGTATTTTATAAAGACACCGTTTGTCTTTCCGATCACACTATTAGTAGCGGGTGTCGTTACATCGTTCAATTACAAAGCACACCCCAGAGAAGAAAAAAAGAAATTTAACATACCCTGGAACAACTTTTTATTATGGATTGGGGTGCTCGTTTTTGCAGGCGTATTGGGAGCTTTTACCAAGAAAACGCCCGAATTACTTCCGGTCAGATTATTCGAGAATTTCTATCGAAATGGAAGTCTGGCATTTGGTGGAGGACAGGCTCTCACCCCAATGCTTTACACCGAGTTTGTTCAGTTCGCCAAACCATCACCAGGTGAAGCGGAAAGAAGACCTTATATGGACAATGAAGAGTTTTTGACTGGCTATGCTTTAGCACAATCAGTACCGGGGCCAATGTTTTCATTCAGCAGTTATATCGGCACAATTTCCATGAAAAGATTTGGAATTGGAGGTCAGATAATTGGCGCGTTCATTTGCGCGGCTGGTATTTTCCTTCCGGGCACCTTTCTAATATTCTTTATGATACGGGTTTGGGAAAGCCTCAAGAAATTCAGGCCAATAAGGGCATCTCTGGAAGGAATTTTTGCCGCCAACTCAGGATTGGTGGCAGCTGCAGCGATCATTCTTTTTCAACCTTTGGAAAATACGTTCACTAACTTTGGATTTACAATTGGCACTTTTTGTCTGCTCGCTTTTTCACGCATGCCATCCTGGTCAATTATTTTAATTGGTTTGCTACTAGGGTTTGTTATTAAATAAAAAACCCCACTTGCGGTGGGGCTCTTAAGTTTCTTTGTTACCTGTTATCCTAATTTAAATGTAATAGGCAAAACCATTCTCTGCTTTACAGATTTTCCGCGCTGCTTACCAGGGCTCCAGGAAGGAGCAGCTTGAACAACACGAACTGCTTCTTCATCGCATCCGGCACCAATGCCCTTCACTGCTTTTACATCTGAAATGGAACCGTCCTTACCGATCACAAATTCAACGAAAACTTTTCCTTCTATACCCATCCTTCTAGCTTGGGCAGGATACTTCATTTTATCTCCAATGTATTTGTAGAAAGCAGGCATTCCTCCTTTGGGTGAAGCAGGTTCTTCAACAATTGTAAAAATCTCATCCACTTCTTCTTTTGCCTCTTCAGCAACTACCACTACCTCTTGGATCTTTGTTTCTTCGGAGGCTTCCACATCGAATTTCACATCGATTTCTTCCTCTATTTTCTCTTCATCTGGAACTTCTACGATAATTGGAGCTTGAATCTGAGGAGGAGGAGGAGGAGGCACGTCCGTAGGCGGCACTTCCAACATTTCTTCAAATGTATTGGTGTTTTTCCCTACAAGCTCAGCCAAACTTTCATCATACTGCTTCCATTCAAAGGCCATGACAATTAAAGCCATAGCTACCAAGAGGCCAATGCTAAAGAAAAAAGATGATTTCTTCTCTAAATCAGCTTTTGCAGTCTTTTTTGCTTCCATAATACTCAGTTTAGAATTTCAAATATAGGGATAGAATCCAATGTTGACCAAGGAGTCACAAAAATTACGTATAATTTTTAGAGTCCGCATTTTTGTCTAAAGTGGTGACTAAAGAATATTGAAGGCTTTTTTTAATGGAAACTGTGGCGAGTTAAAGAGATTATCTAAAAATAAATTCCGCAAAAAATGGATGAAAGGTTAGTAGCTCTCCCAGTATGGAATTAACCCAGAATTTGAGAGTTCTCTAAGTTTCCCCTATTTTCTGTTGCCATAAAAGAGGGTAAAAAAAATGGTTGGAAATACACTTTTATTTGCTGAGGTAGGCATCAAAACCACTTTATTCAAGTAGGCATCTAGTAAAAAACCCACCTCAAATCCTGTCACCTGGCTTTTGAGGGTACCCAGTTCAAAATTCAACGCGGCTTTTAAGTTTCCACCCATCTGAATTTTTGAATCTCCAATGCCTTCAAAAAGATTGCCCGTTCCCAGGATATTATTAAAAGAGTGATCACGATTATTAGGATCATACTGCTCATGCCTGGTTGAAAAAAGGCTTGCATCTACCGATCGTTCTATATAGTACGGTGCAACCAATCCAAAAGATGGGCCAACAGCAGTTACTGCTTTAACTTCTACTCCTTGTTGGGATGCTTTTTTGAAAAGAATGAAATCGCGGCCATATTGAAATCGAAAGGCGTAGAGGTAATTACTTTTTCCGAAGATAAAATAGTTGCCTGTAGATTGCGAACTTCTCCTTACCTCCTGTGGATGCTTTACGTTCATGATCTCAAGACCAAAACTTTCCAACATCCAATCATTCAATTTTCTGGCTTTCTTAAATGTGAAGCCACCAATCAGGCCGCCAGAAGAATTTTTATTTATGCCCCATGTAAATTCTGAGTTATAATCGTAGCTATCTGCCGCTTGTCCAAGAAGTGTTGTGGAAAAGGCAAGAAAAAGAAAAAGAACTAAAGATATTTTGATAGACGAACCCATTTCCCCGATAATCTTTCTGTTAAATTTAAATCAAAAATCTATGCCACGCTTGAAATTCCAAGATAAGAATTTAAAACTGCATTATATCACCTTTATTGCGCTAGCGAACTAACTCAGAAAACGAACCAATAAAACCTCAGTTCAAGTTTATGACAGCAATTTCTGCCTCCTATTTAGGATCATTAAGAACACAAGCGGTACATCTAAAGTCCGGAAATACCATCATCACCGATGCTCCCCCAGATAACAATGGAAAAGGTGAGGCATTCAGTCCAACCGATTTGGTATGTGCAGCACTCAGCAGCTGCATGATGACGATCATGGGCATGCTGGCAGAACGCGAGAAAATTGATCTTACTGGGATGAAATCAGAAATTGTTAAAATCATGGCCTCTAACCCACGTAAAATTGCGGAGATCCAAATCACCTTTACGCACGAAAACTTAAAGGCAACGGATGAACAGAAACAAAAATTAAAACAGGCAGCTCGCACTTGCCCGGTTGCCTTAAGTTTATCGGAAATGCTTAAGCAAAGTGTAGCTTTTAATTTTTAGGATTTCAAAGAAATAATTTTTTTTTCGATTTCGGCTTTAACGCTTTTGTAGTCAATCTCCAGGTGAGAACGGTCATACACTGATTCTCCATTGCGGATTAAAAGAAGCTGCGGAGATTCATGCCCGACAAGAAATTGCTCAGTTATTTTATCCGATATTTTCCGGTAGGAAAGTAAATCCAGAAAATACGATTTCACTTCCTTCATTTCACTTTCATTCCAATTCCTTTCAAGCCTGCCCAAGGCTGTCCGGCTGATGGAGCAACTCGTACTGTGCTTAAAGATAAGGATAGGTTGCTTATGGGATTCTATTGTTAACTCTTCCACTTGCTTTGAGTCAGTTAATTCATTCCAATTCATCATACTTATGTTATTCGACTAATTGTACCACATGCCCTCCTCCCCTTTGTCATATCGGGGCTTTCTAATTTTTTCTTTCAAGTGATCGGGTTGAGCTTCACTCTTTTTGAAAAGTTTTGACCAAAATAACTTCGCATTCATTAAAAAAGTTCGCTCCTCTTTCACGTTATCACGAAAGCCATGGGCAAATTTTGAATCTGGGTGAAGACGACTGTCTTTGTATTTGTGCATTTTTATGTTCCCCTGGTAATCACCAAGTCTGGCGATGGCCTTGCCCGGATAGAATCCCTTTAGTGCATCATCAGCACTGTTAGGATTGTCTTTATATTCGCGTGCTTTCACTTTCACCTGAAGACCATCAACTTTATAAGTAGTTTCATCTGGACGCAATTTTTTTATAGACTCTTTTGAAGCATTCGGATTTTGTACGTAGCCACGTTTAAGGAGGTTTCCTTCCTTTGTTCTGCCTTGAAATTTAGAAGCCCTGATCGTGCCACTGCCCGCTCCGTTCACATCGATAGGTTGCTCATTATTATTCCACATCTTTCCGCTAACACTACCGCCACCTTTTTCTGGCTTTCTGATTTTAACGTTGCCTTGAAATTTAGAAGCTCTGATCGTGCCACTGCCTGCTCCGTTCACATCAATAGGTTGCTCATTATTATTCCACATCTTTCCACTAACACTACCGCCACCTTTCTCCGGCTTTCTGGTTTTTGCATTGCCTTGAAATTTGGAGGCTCTGATCGTGCCAATTCCTGCACCGTTCACGCCAACAGGTTGCTCATTATTATTCCACATCTTTCCGCTAATACTACCGCCACCTTTTTCCGGCTTGATTGCTTTTACGTTGCCTTGAAATTTGGAGGCTCTAATCGTTCCAATTCCTGCACCATTCACACCAACAGGTTGTCCATTATTATTCCACATCTTTCCGCTAATACTACCGCCACCTTTTTCTGGCTTGATTGTTTTTACGTTACCTTGAAATTTGGATGCTCTGATCGTTCCACTGCCTGCACCATTCACATCAACAGGTTGCCCCTTGTTGTTCCATAGTTTTCCACTAAC
>JANOLM010000108.1:0-8396 GCA_031419815.1 Bacteroidia bacterium | reverse complement strand
CGAAAAATCGCTGGAATTTGCTGCGGCCAAGTCCGGAGCTGTAATTAAACGAGTCGCCTTGTATAGCAATCCAACTGAGGCGAATGTCGATCAAATGGTGGGCGCGTTAAAGAAAGGAGTGACCGCAAAAACGCGAATAATAGCGATCACCTATGTTCACTCCAGCACAGGGGTAAAGACTCCGGTCAGGGCAATTGCAGATATGGTCAAGGAAGTAAATGCCAGCCGAGGAAATGCAGACAGAATTTACTTGTGTGTTGATGGTGTTCACGGATTTGGAACGGAAGATGTTTCCATGTATGACCTCGGCTGTGATTTTTTTGCAGCCGGAACGCATAAATGGATTTTCGGCCCAAGGGGAACAGGTATTCTGTTTGGAAAGAAGGACGCTTGGGATATGATAGCGCCCACGATTCCTTCATTTGATTTCGAAGCCTACATGGTTTGGCTTGATTTATATCCAGCCGATAAGCTCACATTTGGTCAGCTCTGTTCACCAGGCGGCTTTCATTCGTTCGAACATCGGTATGGCTTAATCGAAGCATTTGAGTTCCAAATGAAAATTGGAAAAACAAAAGTGTCTGAACGAACTCATTCGTTAAGCTCAAAACTGAAAGAGGGGCTCTCAAACATCAAGCACATTAAATTGATCACTCCAATAGACGTAGTAATATCTGCAGGAATCAATTGTTTCGAAGTCGAAGGAATGAAGCCAGAAGATGTTGTTAAGAAATTGATGGCGAAAAGAAATATTGTTGCAAACACCTCACCTTATAAGGTGGTCTATGTTCGGTTAACTCCTTCCATAATTAATTCGCAAGAAGAAGTGGATATCTGCATTAAGGAATTGGAAAATATTAAGGCATGAGGTTAAGCGGGCTTCGATTTCCCCTCACTAGTCATGTGAAGAGTTATCCATTCAATATCATCGTCATTCTCAAAGTCTATTTCTGATGGCGACAATGCTTTGGACAATTCAAGCATGCCAAAGGCAAGCCTCAGCCGCTCCTCAAATGTCATTTTACTTTCTTCGACATACTGAAGTCTGTTCATTTCTTCGGGTGAGCAGATAATGGCCTTATTCATACTATTTTGATAGTTAAAAATACGAAATAGTCATTCAATTTTAATCACGAATGGAAACGTTTAAAGAGATAACAAAAAAGCCCCGACTTTCGTCAGGGCTTTCTTGCTTCTAAATTCTTAATGCTGAAGATTATTCAGCAACAACATTCACAGTGATATTGTGCTTCAATTCCTTGTGCAAGTCAAGAATGGCAATGTAAGCGCCAAGCTGCTTAGGTTGTTCTTTGAAGGTTACTTTCTTGCGATCTACATCAAAGCCTTTTGCTTTAAGAATGTCAGCCACCTGAATAGCCGTAACGGCTCCGAAGATTTTACCTGACTCACCAGCCTTGGTTCCGATCTCAATAGTCAAGTCACCAATCTTAGCGGCCAACGCTTCAGCATCTTGCTTAAGTTTTGCAGCCTTGTGAGCAACTTGACGGATGTTTTCGGCCGTCATTCTCTTGTTCGACTCATTGGCTAAAATGGCAGAACCATTTGGGATAAGGAAATTTCTGCCGTAGCCGGCCTTCACCTTAATCGTATCGTTCTTGTAGCCTAGCCCTTGTACATCTTGTTTTAATATGATTTCCATAATCGATAGTCTTGAGGTTATTTTAATGCATCGCCAACATAAGGCAAGAAAGCCAAATGGCGGGCTCTTTTAACGGCTTGCGCTACTTTGTTCTGAAACTTCCAGCTGTTGCCGGTAAGTCTGCGGGGGAGAAGCTTGCCTTGTTCATTTACAAACTTCATCAGGAAGTCAGGATCTTTGTAATCGATGTACTTGATCCCGTTCTTTTTAAAGCGGCAGTATTTAGGTTTAATCTCTGCCCGCTTAATTGGTTCGTTCATCAGTGTCATGCTTTTACGTCCTCCCTTTTAGTGGTTGCTGTTTTTTTGCCTTTGTTAAACTCGCCTTTGCGTCTGCGGGCGTTGTACAAAATAGAATGCTTATCTAACACAGTTGTTAGAAAACGCATGACTGATTCGTCTCGTCTGAACTCAGTTTCCAATGCATTGATTGTTTCTGGAGCTGCCGCGAATTCAAGAAGGTTGTAGAACCCTGTTGACTTATTTTGAATGGGATATGCCATTCTCTTAAGTCCCCACTGTTCGATGTTGATAACATCAGCTTTAGCTTTCTTCAACACCTTCACGAATTTCTCGACAGTATCCTTTGCCTGGTCATCAGACAAAACGGGATTTAAAATGAATACCGTCTCGTAGTTTTTCATGATTTATTAGTTGTTTTTAAAATGAGGGTGCAAATATATGAAAAGGATCAGAATGAGCCACTTTTAATTCAGGATAAGGTTAGAATTCTTAGTAGTTGCCGCCAATCCCAAAACTATTGTATTCTGGGCTATATAAGGGTATTTTTAAGGTAATTGAAAAAAATTACCACTTTATTAAGCTGCGAAAATTTACTCCTCCTAGCCGGATTTTGTTTGATTTTGACCATTTTCGGCAGCTGTGGCTTCAAAGATCCCAATCGTCAGAAGATAGATTACAGCACCCAAGTCAAACCACTCATCAACAAACATTGTATCACATGCCATGGTGGGGTAAAGCGGCAGGCCGAGTTTAGCTTGTTATTCCGACAGGATGCCTTGGATACAACAGAGTCAGGAAAGCCAGCTATCCTTCCAGGTGATGAACATAGTGAGTTGATCAGAAGGATCACTTCGATTGATACCGAAGAACGAATGCCTTACAAAGAAGAGCCTCTCAGTAAAGAAGAAATTGGAATTCTAACCGATTGGATCAGGCAAGGAGCACCATGGGGCGATCACTGGGCTTACGTTGCACCAAAAAATATTGAAGTACCCAAATCGAATACGCTATTCTCGGCTTTCCGCGTAAAGGATAGCTGGCCTAAGAATAACATCGATTATTTTATCCAGGAGAAACTAAATGATGTGGGACTGAAGCCATCCAATGAAGCTGACAAGGCTACACTTATCAGGCGGGCTTCACTTGATCTTGTGGGCTTGCCTCCTAATGAAGAACAAGTAAAAAGATTTTTAAGTGATGACAGTGATGGGGGGTATGAAAAAATTATCGATGAACTTTTGGCCTCGCCTGAATTTGGTGAGAAGTGGGCCTCCTGGTGGCTGGATATGGCGCGATACTCCGATACGAAAGGATATGAACGTGATGTGTACAGAAGCATCTGGCGTTATCGCGATTGGGTGATTAAAGCGTTTAACAATGACATGCCGTATGATCAATTCACCATCGAACAATTAGCAGGCGACTTACTGCCCAACCCAACGGATGATCAATTACTTGCCACTGCCTTTCATCGCAATACCATGAATAACGATGAAGGAGGTACAGAGGATGAAGAGTTCAGAGTTGCTTCGGTGATTGATCGTGTTAACACAACGTGGGCGGTTTGGCAAAGTACAACCATGGCGTGCGTGCAATGTCATAGCCACCCGTATGATCCTTTTCGGCATGAGGAGTATTATAAGTCCATGGCCTACTTCAACAACCAACGCGATGAAGATGCAGAAGGGGAACATCCCAACCTAAGGATGTATAAGGAGGTTGATCAAAAAAAGTTAGACGAAATCCTCAGTTGGGTAAAAACTAATTCCAATCCTCAAAAAGAGTTTGAGGTTAAAACATTTTTGAAAACATTGGAGCCCAAAATTCATCCGCATGATTTTGATCAATTTATAAATGGAGAATTGATTGACACCAAATGGCTTGGTATTCGCCATGGTGGAAGTGCACGGTTGAAGAATATCAACATGGAAGGCAAGACACAATTAATTATTAATTATTGGGCAAGTGATACAGGTGGCTCATTTGAAATTAGAAAAGATGATGTGAAGGGAGAGCTTCTTGCGCAAGTAAAGTTAGACACAACCAAATCGGGGCGAAGAGCAATTTCAATTCCATTAAAGCCAACTTCAGGAAAGCATGATCTTTATTTTGTTTTCCATAACCCCTCCATACAACCTGATCAATCTGTGTGTGGTATTGAATGGTTTGCTTTTCGCGATCATCTGCCTGGTGATAAGTTGCCGGAACATCAACAAATAGAATCAAATTTTCTAAACCTTGTTAATGCAAAGACAGACAACACACCGATCATGATTGAGAATAATGATGAGCTCCATCGATCTACATTCGTGTTTGAGCGTGGCAACTGGTTGGTAAGAGGCGAAGAAGTAAAACCGGACGTTCCGAAACTATTGAATCATTTTCCAAAAGATCAGCCCGGTAATCGACTTGGTTTTGCAAAATGGTTGGTGAGTAAAGATAATCCACTCACCGCTCGCACTGCTGTCAATCGCGTATGGGAACAGATTTTTGGAAATGGCATTGTAGAGACCATGGAAGATTTTGGTACACAAGGTGCCTTACCTTCGCATCCGGAAATGCTGGACTGGCTATCGCTGCAATTCATGAGTGAGTATAACTGGAGTGTGAAAAAGCTCATCAAAGAAATGGTGATGTCTGCAACATATCGCCAGGACTCAAGAGTTTCTGATGAATTGCTGGAGGCAGATCCTCAAAACCGTTTTCTTGCACGTGGCTCCAGAGTGCGACTTTCTGCGGAACAAGTTCATGACCAGGCGCTTGCTGTTAGTGGACTTCTTAGTAAAAAAATGTATGGTCGAAGTGTAATGCCACCACAGCCAGATGGCGTGTGGCAAAGTGTATGGAGCGATGCAAAATGGGAAACAAGCAAAGGAGAAGACGACCATCGCAGAGCTATTTATACTTTTCAAAAACGCACTAGCCCTTATCCATCCGCAATGACCTTTGATGGATCGAGTCGTGAATTCTGTGTGATCAAGCGCATCCGAACCAATACACCTTTGCAAGCTTTGGTAACTCTAAATGATCCTGTCTATGTGGATGCTGCAACATCCCTTGCCAGAAAGATGATGAAGGCAAGTACTGCGCCTGACGTGCAAATTAAATCCGGTTATCAGTCAGCGGTGTTGCATCCTATCTCTGAAAAGAAGTTGCAGATACTCCTTTCTTTGTATCAAAATTCAATGAAAGAATACAGAACTAATTTTATCAAAACTAAAACTAATGGAAAACAAAAAGTAAAAGTACTGCCTCAGCTTCAGGCCATGACCATTGTTGCCAGTGCCATTTTAAATTTAGATGAATTTATAACCAAAGAATAGCGATGGAAAAGACATACAAAAATTGCCAATCTTGCGGCATGCCCCTGAAACGCGATGAAAAGGGTGGAGGCACCAATGCCAATGGTTCTAAAAGTATAATGTTTTGCTCAAAATGCTTTGAGCAAGGAAAGTTTACTCAACCGGATATGACGATTGAACAAATGCAAACGCTGGTGAAGGGCAAACTTAAAGAGTTTGGTTTTCCGCGTCTCGTGACTGGCCTCTTCACCCGTAATATTCCAAAGCTTGAACGGTGGAGAACAAGATGAATCAAATAGACTTTTCAAAACTTCAATCTATATCGCGCAGACATTTTCTATTAGAAAGTGCGGCAGGATTAGGTGCTGTTGCGTTGGGCTCACTTCTCGGTGGCTGCTCCACCAAAAGAAATGCGTTGGATATGATGCTGGATCCCATGTCACCGAGGGCTCCTCACTTTCCTGGCAAGGCGAAGAGTGTTATTTATCTTCACATGGCAGGTGCCCCATCTCAACTTGAACTTTTTGATTTCAAACCCGAGTTGAATAAACTCGATGGTCAACCTTGTCCGCAGTCTTTATTGGAGGGAAAGAAATTTGCATTCATAAGAGGAACTCCTAAAATGTTGGGCCAACAAGCCAACTTCAAACAACGTGGCCAATCCGGTGCGTGGGTATCTGATCACCTTCCACACTTTGCAGGCATAGCCGATGAAGTTTCATTTTTAAAAGCAGTTAATACAGATCAGTTCAACCATGCTCCGGCACAACTATTTATTCACAGCGGATCGCCTCGGTTAGGAAGACCAAGCCTTGGGTCGTGGGCAACGTATGGATTGGGTTCAGAGAATGCAAACCTTCCGGGCTTTGTGGTGCTTACTTCCGGAGGTAAGACTCCCGATGCAGGAAAAAGTGTTTGGGGAAGTGGTTTTCTTCCTTCTGTTTATCAAGGTGTTCAATGCAGGTCGGAAGGCGAACCTGTGCTGTATCTAAACGACCCCGAAGGTGTTACGAGAGATTTAAAAAGAAAGACAATTGATGCCATCAATGCGGTGAATCAGGAACATTATAAAGAATTCAATGATCCTGAAACCATCACACGCATCAATCAATACGAGCTTGCGTATCGCATGCAGATTTCTGTACCAGAAGTAATGAACATTAATAACGAACCGGATTATATTCAGCAACTCTACGGCACCACGCCTGGTAAAGCTTCATTCGCTAATAATTGTTTGCTTGCGCGAAAGCTAGTGGAGCAAGGTGTTCGTTTTGTGCAATTGTTTGATTGGGGTTGGGACAGTCACGGAACAGATGAGAACCTTGCCATCGATATAGGGTTTAAAAATAAATGCCGGGAGATTGACAGGCCCATGACGGCTTTGTTGTTGGATTTAAAACAACGAGGACTTTTAGAGCAAACCTTAATAGTGTGGGGCGGAGAGTTTGGCCGCACACCTATGCAGGAAAATCGTGAAAACAAAAAAATGCCATTCCTCGGTCGCGATCATCATGTAGAGGCGTTCACCATGTGGATGGCGGGTGGTGGAATTAAACAAGGTGCAAGCTGGGGTGAGACAGATGAGATTGGTTATGCTGCTGTGAAAGGAAAAACTTCTGTTCATGATGTGCAAGCTACTATTCTCAATCAACTTGGATTCGATCATGAAAAACTCACCTATCAATTTCAAGGAAGACCCTTTCGGTTGACAGATGTTTCTGGGAAAGTAATTGGCGAAATTGTAGCGTGAGTTAATGGCAGAATTTAATATTACTTCATTCTTTGGCCGAATACATCCAGCACTGGTGCACCTCCCCATAGGTATTTTGCTGCTGGCTTTTTTGTTTGAGTTGTTATCCAAAACCAAGCGCTATAAAAAGTTAAAAGCTGCTGTCAGGCCTGCTTTATTTTTTGGAATGCTTTCGTCTGTACTTTCAGCCACCAGTGGTTATATATTATCGCAAGAGGGAGGTTACGATGATCAGCTTCTCACCCAACACAAATGGTTGGGCTTTGCCACAGCGGGTCTTGCTTTCATAGTTTATTTATTCAGCCGGAATTCTTTTTCCCTGCCGAAAGATGATCGGAAAAAAGTAGTCTTGATTTTATTTTTTCCGCTAGCAATTTTAGTCCTCGTTACAGGGCATTGGGGAGGTTCGCTTACTCGTGGTGAGGGTTATCTCTTTGAATCTTCCTTGGACAAAGTCGCTTCAAATAAAATTTCAGCCAAAAGAATCTCCATTACAAATGTGGATGAAGCAAGGGTATTCGATGATGTCATCCAGCCTTTACTGGAAGAAAAATGTTATGCTTGCCATAGCTCCAAAAAGCAAAAGGGACAGTTACGGCTGGATGCAATTGATTTATTTCAAAAAGGAGGGAAGCATGGTGAGGTATTAGTTGCCGGTGATCCTGAAGAAAGTGAGTTATTCAAACGTATTACACTTTCTGTTGAAGAGAAGGAACACATGCCACCACGAAAGGAACCTCAATTAACTTCCAATGAAATAGAGTTGATAAGATGGTGGATCACCGAGGGTGCTTCGTTTGATAAAAAAGTGAAAGAGTTTGCTCATCATAAAGAGTTAACGATGTATTTAAAAACGTTGGCTTCGGGGAATGTTCATAAAAGTTGGGTGCCCGATAAGGAGGTTGGGGCTGCTGATCAATTGGTTATAAAGGAACTGAGTTCATCAGGTGTTGCAGTTGCAACAGTTGCGGCTAATTCAAATTATCTAGCGGTAAGTTTTGCCGGTAAGAAAAAAATTGAGCAAAGAGATTTGGAGCTATTGAATTTATTGAGTCTGCAGGTTATCGATTTAAATCTTTCCTGGACTTCAGTTTCCGACAAAGACCTTGCAAGAATATCTTCTCTTAAAGAATTGAGGGTATTGAATCTGGGTCACACCGCAGTGACGAATGCTGGAATTTCAGTGCTGAACGTCCTTACAAACCTCTTCCGCCTTAACTTGGTGGAAACAAAAGTCGACAATGAAGTTTTGAAAAGCTTAATCGAAATGAAGGCATTGAAGGAACTCTATGTGTTCCAAACGAACATCACGAAAGAAGGTATATCAACTCTAAATTCTCAAATTAAAGTTGATACCGGGAAATATCAACTTCCCCACTTGGTATCAGACACAGTCGTATTCCGAAAGAAGTAAGTCCAAATGCCTAAGTCCCAAGCCCCAA
>JANOLM010000107.1:0-10413 GCA_031419815.1 Bacteroidia bacterium | reverse complement strand
AGTCGGTTGAACGCATCGTTATCACTCACCACCAAAATCTTTTTAGCATAATGAGCAATAGAGGGCAATCCGTTTTCAGAAGTAGAATCTTTGGTTGCCGATAATTGACCGTAATAAATGCTATCATGAATGATGGGCGTATATTTATCAAGTCCCTTTACATTAAGCTTTTTTAATTTCTCCAGCGAAAGTAGAACCAGCGGCAACTTCACTGTCGAGGCTGGATAGAAATATCGATTGGAATCAACATTGAAATAAAAGGATTTGAAATGAGGCCCGTTATTTTCGTCTCGGTTGATTTGAGTGTAGATGATCTGGACTTCAAAGGAGTCTTTGTTTTGCAAAATCCTTTGAAACTTTCCAATCTCCGTCTCCATTAAATTCTTTAACAACTGGCTGTCTTCTTTTATTTTTGTTTCGCAGGACAAGAAAATTCCGGCAAAAAATGCTATCACGAGAATTATTAAGGCACTTCTGTACATATTGGAAAATTGAGGCATGAAATTAGCGTAATTTTGTTTCTGTAAATTCAACTGCCATGAAATACTTATTGACTTTGATTATTTTCTTATCTGTTTTAAACGCAAATGCACAGGCTATTGTAGGCACCTGGCAACTGACAGAGGACAAACCTTGTCTGATGAGTCCTTTTGAAAAAAGTGAAACAGAAAAAGAGTTGGAAGATGGTAAAGTTAGTTCACGAAATACTGTTGCCAAGCTGATCAAGTTTGATGCAAAAGGTGGTGGCGAAGAAGGAATATTTTCAATGGGCAAGAAAAAAGGAAGTGGCATGAATTCATTCCGTTGGAAAATAGATAGGCAAGAGCTTCACTTCATCGATAAAAAATCGGGCATCATAACACAACGATTTATTCTTGACGAATTGGGTACCTCCACACTTCGCATTCATAATGCCATGAGGGATTGCGAAGTCAAAGTTTTTTCTAGAGTAAAATGACTAAATTTGAGTATGGATAATTTTGCGATTAAAGAAGAATTGAAGCAAAGGATTGACTTAGAGGATAATCCAATTGTACTTGATGCTGTTAAGGATTTGTTGAACCACCCACCCATTGATCCTGTTTTACAAGCTAAATTAGTTTCAAGAGCACTAAAGGCGGAAGAGGATATTAAAGCGGGAAGGGTTTACACTAGTGAAGAATTTAAAAGCAAAGTAAACGAACACATTGCCCGTTACAAATGAAGATTGTCTTTACTGATCAGGCTTTGGTTAGTATAAACACGGCATTCGATTTTTTGGCTTGGCAGGAAATTCCTAAAGAAAGGATAGAAGGCATTTTTGAAAAAAAATTCAATCGGATTGCAATACAGGAGAATCATTGAAAGCCATTTCAAAATTATTTATTACATCCGCAACGACACCATTTTCATCACCGATATTTTTGATTCGCGGCAAGACCCCGGCACAATGAAAGGCTGACATGCTTAATTAACTTTGCACTATGGTTGAGATTTCTGTAAAGCGCGATATACGCAAACTAAAACTGGACGAGCTGAAAGAGTTTTTCGTTCAGCACGGAGAAAAACCGTTTCGGGCACAACAGGTATATGAATGGCTATGGATGAAGTCTGCCAAGACATTTGAGCAGATGACCAACATCTCGTTGCCTTTGCGGGAAATGCTGAAAGAGAACTTTGTCATCAATCACATCAAGGTTGATCACATGCAGCGCAGCAGCGATGGCACGATAAAAAATGCGGTTACGCTATTCGATGGGATGATTGTAGAGTCTGTTTTAATTCCTACCGAAAAGAGAATTACGGCTTGTGTCTCCTCACAAGTAGGATGCAGTCTGGCGTGCAAGTTTTGCGCAACCGCTCGATTGAAACGTCAGCGAAATTTAAGCCCTGATGAAATTTATGATCAAGTGGTGGCGATTAAAGAACAAGCTGAACTTTTTTTCGGAAGGCCACTCACCAACATCGTGTTCATGGGCATGGGCGAACCTTTGCTGAATTATGCTAATGTAACGGAAGCCATTGAAAAAATCACCAATCAGAAAGGATTGGGGATGGCCAATAAACGCATCACAGTTTCTACTGTGGGCATCGCTAAGATGATTATAAAAATGGCCGATGATGAAGTGAAATTTAATCTGGCCGTATCCCTGCACTCTGCTGTAGATAAAACCCGATCATCCATTATGCCTATCAATGACAGCAATCCCTTGAAAGAGTTGGGCGAAGCACTTCAATACTGGTATCAAAAGACAAAGCGCAATGTTACGTATGAATATGTTGTATGGAAAGGCATCAACGACACAGAAGAACACGCAAAGGCATTATTAAAATTCTGTAAAATCATTCCCTCCAAAGTGAACCTCATCGAATACAATCCAATTGATGATGGCGAGTTTCAGCAAGCATCAGATGATGTGTTGAATATGTATATGCATTTACTGGAAAGCAATGGCATCACTACGCGCATCCGCAAGAGCAGAGGGAAAGACATTGATGCGGCTTGTGGGCAGTTGGCGAATAAGGGGTAGGAACTTCTTCTGCTAATGTTTTACGGACAGGCAATATTTTAAGTTCTGATATTTTTGCAGCGAAAAATAGCAAACCATTATCTTTAATAATTTTCTTGTAACCATCGCATAAAAAATATATCGCTCATGCTGTAAAATAATTTTCCGTTCTCATCATAGTCGGCATATAATAGGTCTGCGTCCACCAGGTAACGTAAAGCTTTCAACACACTCGCCCCACTTCTCAAGTCATTCTTCCTGATAAAGCTTGCTGCCGTTGGGCTATACAGTGGTGAAAATTTTGCCACGCCTGTCAACACTTTAAATTGATAATTTGTCATGACATCCCGCAGCACATAGTAAGAATCTCTTTTCTCCCTAACAATGGAATGAATCGATTCATATACCGTTTGAAGCGAATTATCAGTATCACCCATTTCAAAAACCTTGTTGCATACAGCCTGAACATAATAGGTATGATTGTGAGTCCAGTCTAAAATAAACGTAACCGCTTCAGTCGATATATTCTTTTTGTGACCTGAAAATTTTGATTGTATGAAATTCGCATAGTCATCACGGTCTATTTTACCCAATTTCATTTGGCTGGCCGATGAATAGAAAGGACGTTGGGGGGCACTGAACATAGAACTCAATATCTGTTGATGGCTACCGGCAAATATAAACTGAGTGTTTTTCAGCTGTTGGATACAACCTCTAAGCCAGGCTTCCACTCCGGTTTCTGGATAGTGAGTGATCGATTGAAACTCGTCCAATGCCACTGCTACCTTCTCATGCGTGTCCAACCAGTTAAGAATGGAAAGGATGGTTTGTTTTTCTTCGTTTTGACTGGTCGCATATAACTCTGCTTTAAATTCACCCGTCATCGGATTTGCACTGACACCCGGCCGAAAGCCTTTTAGAAAATCCATGAATTGATTCCACATCGGTTTCTTGTAGGGTAGTGCGTTAAGTATTGCCGAACCAATGGCTGTTGTAAATGCACCCAGCGAAGTGGTGTGGGCAATATCCACATAAATGCAATGCCACTTTTTCTTTTTTAGATGATAAAATACATGTTCAACGAGCACAGATTTTCCGATCCTGCGTGGCGATAGCAATACCGTATTTCGGCCGTTTACGATGTTCCCAATAAGTTCCTTTGTTTCTTTTGTTCGGTTGCAAAAATACTCTGGCCCAACATAATGGGCGATGGGAAAAGGATTCATAACCTTCATGGAATGGCTTTATTTACTAAAAGTAATTAACTAAAAGTTAATTACCAAAGGTTTCTAAACGAACCTCCTTGACGATGGTGAATTTTTGCATGCCTCGGAAAAGCTATTGAACATGGTTCATGCATTTATTGGAAAGCAACGACATTACCACACCCATTCGCAAAAGCAGAGAAAAATATTGATAGAACTTGTGGGCAGCTGGCGAATAATGGATAATCAATTAACAGTAGGCAAATAACAATAGGCAATAGATTCCACCTGCATGTTGCCTACTATTATCTAACTTTTATCGGCTATATTTAAATGTTACACCTGACGTAAGGAACAATGAATTTATTGAGATGGGAACAATCTCAGTTTTAATATCATTCACCCTAAAATCAATACTGGGGTCATTCGTTTTAAGGGAAGAATTCTTTCTGGAAAAAAAAGAGCCATGCTGTTCTTCAAGTAGAATTTTATCCTGAATGCCGAAATCTAAAAGTAAGTTCGCTCCTACAAAAAAATCCAATCTTCTGTTCAACTCTAAAGAAACTTTTATGCTTGGCTGGAGAGCAAAGTATTTTTTTTGAACGTTCACTTCTATTTTACCGGAAAGTTCTTTTCCATTTATAGTCAAAGGCCCTTCTGCGTCCCCTATTGGCAGATATAAACTATTACTGGAAATACCCAGCCCTCCTGTAAATTTTAATGGTCTGGTTCTAATAGTTGTTATGTACTCATAACCCAATCCAAGATAAATATTATCAAAACTCAACTTACCAGGAAAATTTGTAAAGCTCAATCCCAAACTAAAGCCTTTGCGCAGACGCATGCTATAAGAATAGTATAAACCAAAAATTATTGGCTTTGCCTCGGTAATGGATGAAGATATATTAATACCGCTCCCCGTTAAACTGACATTTGAAGCGAGATAGCTTGGAAACACGGTCGTTAATGCTATATCAAATGAAAATCGTGTTATAAAATTCACGATTGAAGATCTCCCATTCTTTCTACTGATTGGTGGATAGGCCTTAATTGGCGAGTAATCAGTAGAAATCGATTTTGCATTCAATTCTTTGTCTTGAAGGCGTTGAATGAAAGAGTTCTCTTTTAAAATATTATAATCCTTCCAAAAAATTGGATCTAAATTATTTGCCTTATAAACAAATACATCCTTATATTGAAGTCTATCACCGTACAAAAATGAGGACGTGTTTAGGGTATCAGTCTCGGTTGTTACAAATTCGGTAGCGTATATTATTGTATCCTTAAGTATCCCATCATAGGCAATACCTTGTTGCCAAACATTCTGAACAATCCATTTATTTTTAACCTGCATGTAGTTAATAAGATATTCTCTGTTAAGCCAATCAAAGTTTGGACTTAGGATTTTTTCATAATATTTTAAACCGGTTTGTGTTAAACTGTAATTGGCACTGACAAAGGCACCTGAATTGATCTCCAAAAAAAATACTCCTTGAAATAAACCATCTGTAGTATTTGGCTTAAATGATATTTTATAAATTTCCTTGCCATTCAGTAATGTGATATCATCAATGGAGTATGTATAATCTTTTAATTTATTTTTATTTATAAATTCCATGCGCCTCATCACAAAATCGAAACGGTGTATAATGTGAGGCCCGGCATAAAAACGAATCTTGTTTAATGAATCATAGAATTCTTTTTTCCTGGCTTTCGTTAGTCTGATTTGACCACCACGGTGAGTTTCCTGATACGATTCTTTACGGGCTTCAAGGATACCTTCTGAGATATAGATGTAGTTAACGCTATCAAATCTTTCAGATTCCCTATAAAACCCGGTTATTATTGTTGGGACAGCCGGATAGTTAACTGGAATTTTATTTATAGCATCCAATATCAATTGCCTAATATCCGGAGGTTTAATTACAACTTCGTTCAACAATCTGATGTCTGGTTCTAAAATTATTTTGAGATCAGACGATCCATCTGAGCGGAGAATTATTGACCTGCTTTTATAGCCGACACAGGAAATATCTACAATAGTTGAAGCACCGTTCATCGGTACGTTAATTGAAAAACGGCCTTCCGTGTTGCTAACCGTTCCTACGCCTCTATCCTTACCAGCGATATGAGCCCAGGCAATTGGTGCGCCTGTCCCTTTGTCTAACACAACGCCTGAAAACTGCTTTGTGTTTTGAGCAATGGAGTTAGAACTCAACAGCATTGACATTACTAAAAATGCAAATGCTTTCATTCTATTAATAAAAAATAATATAGTTATATACACCCATTACAAATTACGCTGGAAGGTTATGAAACTTTTTTGTACTTTCAATCATCTCATTTCAAATTAAAGATTAATTCGTTCTCTTTAATCATTAAAACTTTAATGAAGAATTTCCCTTCTTCGCTAATCATCATAATTTGTTTAGTCTGTTCAATCAATTCATTTGCTCAACGTCAGGCCATCACCGTTTCGGGAATAGTTTTGGACTCCGCTTCAAAACAACCCTTACCATTTGTTGCGGTGCAGATCAAAGGAAAACCCGCTGGTCAATCTTCCGGTGAAGATGGCTCTTTTTTTATCCCCTGCTTATTGGGCGACACTTTGGTTTTCACACGCCTGGGATACAATCCAAGCCTCCACATAGCCGACCAGGAAGGCCCATCTTTAAAAATTGAACTTGCCGAAAACGCGCGTATGCTAAAAGGCATCACCGTTTATGATAAAATAACTATTCCTGGAGTTGACGATTGGAAAAAAGACCTGAAGCCTGGCAAGCCAATCAAACTTGAAAATAAAACCGCCATAGAACCAAGTTATGAAATGATACCAACTTTTGGACCTGGCATGACCATTGGCTTTGGCGGCAAAGACAAAACGAAAAAGAAACGGGATGACCTGATAAAGACAGAAGTCTTTCGGACTACAATTAATTCACCAGAAGTAAAAAAGCAATTAATGGATCTCTACGTTATCTCCGAAGCAACCTATTATCGCAAGTTGGAGGCCTTCAACAAAGAAAATCCGGATGTGGCTTACCTCACTTCACGCAATGAAATAATATCCTTGCTCATTCAATTCTTTGCCCTTAAAGAGCCATAACAAAACTCTTTGCTAAATTTAAAGAATGGAAGAACATTTTCAGAGTCCACAAATCGTTCGTGATTTTGTCATTGGCATGTCGGATGGACTTACGGTTCCTTTTGCTTTAGCGGCCGGGTTAAGTGGTGTTGTCGATTCAACTTCCATTGTCATTACCGCTGGTCTGGCAGAAATTGCAGCGGGTTCCATTGCCATGGGATTGGGCGGCTACCTGGCGGGGCAAACAGAAATTGAGCATTATGATTCGGAAGAAAGACGAGAGTACGATGAGATTGTACATAAGCATGAAATTGAAATAATTGAAACCAAAGAAATTTTTGCAGAGTACGGTTTGAACGACCAGCTTCAGGAAACCATCGCACGTGAGATGGCTAAAAATCCCAAGAAGTGGGTGGACTTCATGATGCGCTTTGAGCTTGGCTTGGAAAGGCCAAATAAAAACCGCGCACACCAAAGTGCCTTTATAATTGGTATCTCTTACGTTACAGGTGGATTGATTCCCCTTAGCGCTTATTTTTTTACAGAATCTTCCCGCGAAGGATTGATTTACTCTTCCATTATCACTGCCATTTGTCTTGTTGCCTTTGGCTTGGTAAAAAGCAAACTCACTGGCCAGCCTTTGTTGAAGGGGGCATTACGTGTTACCCTCGTTGGTGGTGCCGCGGCAGCAGCCGCATTTCTTATTGCAAACTGGATTGCCTGATCTCAAATACACTCTATTGCCACAAATTCACAGATAAGTTTAACCTGTGAATCTGTGGCTTCTTTTTACAAATATTTGCAACTCTTGTATATGAATGATCGTTCATATACACATGCCAAAATCAACAAATCAGAAGGAAAAGATATTGGACGCAGCCCTAGAGCTATTTGCCAAAAAGGGTTATTCCTCCACGCCAGTGAGCCTTATTGCCAAAACTGCTGGCGTTTCGCAGGGATTGCTTTACAATTTCTTTACGGGCAAAGAGGAGGTCTTAAAGGAAATCGCTGTCGCGGGATTCAAGCAAATACGATTGACAACAGAAGTCTATAAAGACGAACACGATCCAAGAAAAGCCATCGAATTACACATTCTAAATGTGGTAAAGGAGCTACAAAACAATACTCAATTCTGGAGAATGATGCACATCATCAGGCTACAGGAATACGTTTTGAAAACAATCGAACCCTTTGCTTCCGAAATCGTGGGGGAATCCATACAACTATTTACAAATGCATTCGCGGCTCTTGGCTATGATAATCCCACGCAAGAAGCAATGCTGTTATTTGCTCAGATCGATGGGCTTGTCGCCCTTTACTTGTTCAATCCGCAACTTCCTATTCAATCACTTGCTCAACTCTTAATAAACCGTCATACAAAATGAACACACAACCAGTCTGGCTAGATAAAAACCTTTTCCCATTCGAATCGAAATGGATAGACATAGATGGAAACCAACTGCACTACATTGCTGAAGGGAACGTTGAGGGAGAAACTATTTTGTTTGTACACGGCACACCGGAGTGGTCCTTCGGTTGGCGCGATCTCATAAAGGGATTACGAATTCATTTTCGTTGCATAGCATTGGATATGCTTGGCTTTGGATTATCTGACAAACCTTATGATGGAGATTACACGTGCCAGGCTCATTCGAAGCGACTTGAAAAATTCATTCAGCACCTTGATTTAAAAAACTTTAATCTCATAGCCAATGATTTTGGAGGAGGAATAAGTTTGCCGTATGTCATTCAACATTCAGAGAACGTACAGAAGATCATGCTCTTTAATACCTGGATGTGGTCACTAAAAAATGATAAGCACTACTCCAGGCCGGCAAAAGTGATGAACACATTACTTGGAAAAATCATGTATCTGAATTTCAACTTTCCTGTAAACGTAGTTATGCCCGCGGCATTTGGCGACAAGAAAAAACTCACCAAGGAAATCCATGCACATTATAAAAATGCTTTGCCAAGCGCAGCATCAAGAGTTGGTGCTTATGCTTTCGCGAAAGAATTAATGAATGCGGCACACTGGTGGCAATCGAACTGGAATCAGTTGGATAAAATCTCCAACAAACCCTTCCTTATTTTCTGGGGAATGAAAGATTCCTTTGTTCCGTCTAAAGAATTAGAAAAGTGGAAATCAAAATTGCCGACAGCTAAAGTAGTTGTGTTTGAAGATGCCGGGCACTTTGTGCAAGAAGAAAAGGCGGAAGATATGGTTAGAGAGATAAGGGATTTTCTAAAGTGATTCTGGATGTTTGATTCTGGAATACTCATCCAGCAACCCCTTTCTAAATTGTATGGACGTCTTTCCAATTCCTTACCTGATAGTTCATATACTCAAATCCAGCCTTATCTCCGGCATACATTAGAATTCCACCTTTTTGTCCGGTGAGTTTTTCAAAGTAACTAAGATTCTTAAAAAAGGAATCGTTTAGTGTTTCTGCTGATTTTATTTCGATGGGGGTTTGTGTGCTTCCGTGATCGAGCAATACATCTATTTCATTGCCGGTGCTATCTCGAAAATAAAAGAGATTGCTGCGCTGAGCTTTATTAAACCGATTTTTGAGGAGCTCCGAGATAATCCAATTCTCAAACAGAAAGCCCTTGCTCATGTGGTTTGTTAATTGACTTGCATGATTAATTCCAAGCAAGAAAGAAGCTAACCCTGTATCATAAAAATAAATTTTTGGTGCCTTGATTATCCGCTTATTAAAATTTTTATAATATGGCTGTAGAAAATATAAAATATAACTCGCCTGCATGATACCTAACCACGATTGTATGGTTTTGTGATCTGTACCAACCTCTGCTGCCAAATTGGAGAGATTAAGTTGCTGACCAATACGCCCGGCACACAGATATAAGGTTCGCTGAAACAATTCAAGAGATGAAATATTTTTAATCTGCCGTACGTCACGCTCGATATATGTTCTTACATAGGCTGATAGCCATAGATGAGATTCCATTTTTTGAAACGTAAGGGCGGGATATCCTCCCAAAAATAAATTATCATTTACTGTGGTCGGATGATCCTTTATTTGATTGTTCTCACTAAACGAAAATGTTAACAAATCAAGATAGCCAATACGACCTGCGAGGCTTTGAGTAATTGATTCCAACATCGAAAAGTTATTCGAACCACTCAAAATAAATAGCCCACGTTGATCGGTCTCGTCCAAAATCTGCTGCAAATATGAAAACAGATCAGGAGCACGTTGAACTTCATCTAAGATTGCCCCATTTGGAAATCTTGACAAGAATTGTCTCGGATCAGCAAGTGCCAATTTCCGTTCATCCATAACTTCCAGCGATATGTAAGGCTTTTGAGGAAATACTTCCTTTATCAAAGTTGTTTTGCCACTTTGACGAGGCCCTACTACCGCTACTGCCCTGAATTGCGAAGCCAGTTGACGCAAAATATCCTCAGCTTGTCTTTCTACCATTTATGCAAATTGGGAATTATATTCCCAATTTGCAAAGTAAATTGATTGTCAAGTATTTAAGAATTAGAAAAGCCTAAATTGGGCTAAATGAAGTGAGGCTTGAAGCACAAAAGAATGGTGCATCCAGCTTACTTCTTACTTGCATTGAAGAGTTTCTCTTTCTCGTCTTTGGTCAAACTCTC
>JANOLM010000106.1:0-2754 GCA_031419815.1 Bacteroidia bacterium | reverse complement strand
TGCAGTTGATGTGCCGGCATTCAGAAGAGAATGACACAAAATGTTTAGGGATTTTTGACGAAACAGTAAAACTTTTCAAACCAACATTGGAAATGAAAGTCCCCCACATGGGCTGGAATCAACTTAAATTAGCTAGCGGCTGGCTTGATCTTTCACTAGAAAACCAAAATGCGTATTTCGTTCACAGCTATTACGTGCCTGTAAACAAGTCTACCGTAGCTGAAACCGAATACTTGAATCCGTTTAGCGCTGCCATGCAAAAAGACAATTTTTATGCGGTTCAGTTTCACCCCGAAAAATCTGCTGAAGTCGGAGAAAAAGTTTTGAAATGTTTTCTCAATCAATCATGAATGGTATTTTTAACTTTGTAATTTATATCTCAAATGAGGATTATTCCAGCCATAGATATTATTGATGGAAATTGTGTTCGGCTAACGCAAGGCGATTTCCGGAAAATGAAAGTATACCGCAAAGACCCCGTTGATGTTGCGCTTGAATTTCAAAATGCAGATTTAGAATTTCTGCACCTGGTGGATTTAGATGGTGCTAAAAAGGGAAAAATAGTCAACTGGAAAGTAATTGAAGAAATCCAGGAAAAAACCGTTTTGAATGTAGATTTTGGAGGCGGTGTTAAAACAGAAGAAGAGGTAGAAAGGCTACTCAATCTGGGAATAAGTCAAATCAATGTAGGAAGCTTAGCCGTTAAGGAACCAGAAGTATTTTCGAATTGGTTAAAGAAATATGGAGCAGAAAATTTTATCCTCAGTGCCGATATAAAAAATGACGATGTCCTTATCAATGGATGGCTTGAATCAACAGATCTAAGACTTTACGATTTGGTGGAGAAATATGTAGTGCAGGGACTGGAATACCTAACCTGCACGGATATCAACACAGATGGAACTTTAAAAGGACCCAATTTTAAATTGTATAGTGGACTAAGAGAAAGATTTCCTGGTCTCAATGTAATAGCAAGCGGAGGTATAAGCTCTATTGAAGATTTAATAAAACTAAAAAAAATTGGAGTGGCAGGCGCTATTATTGGGAAAGCAATTTATGAGGGAAGGATTAAATTGGAAGAATTAAAAAATATTTAAGACTTAACATTTTAGAATTTAGATTTAACGAATGTTGACGATTTCTATCCGTCATACAATAAATCTAAAATCTAAATTCATAAATCGTTACTATCGTGTTAACTAAACGTATTATCCCCTGCCTCGATATCAAAGACGGACGCACTGTGAAAGGTGTGAACTTTGTGAATATACGGGATGCCGGTGATCCTGTTGAACTTGCAGCGCAATATGCCCAGCAAGGCGCGGATGAGTTAGTCTTCCTCGATATTTCAGCAACGGATGAAAAGCGCAAGACTTTTGCCCAACTTATAAAAGAAATAGCCCGGCACATTAATATTCCTTTCACAGTAGGTGGCGGCATCAATAGTGTAAATGACGTTGCCCCCTTGCTTGATGCTGGAGCGGATAAGGTAAGCGTAAATTCTGCTTCCGTAAAAAGACCGGAACTGATAAATGAACTTTCAAAAGCATTTGGCTCACAGTGTATTGTGCTGGCCGTGGATGCCAAAAAGATTGATAACCAATGGACTGTTCATACTCATGGAGGCAAGATACCAACAGAGAAAAAACTTTTTACGTGGGCTCATGAAGGACAAGAGCGTGGAGCAGGTGAAATTCTATTTACAAGTATGGATCACGATGGAACTAAATCTGGATTTGCCATTGATCCTTTGAGCAAGTTGCACGAGCTACTTCACATACCTATTATCGCATCCGGAGGTGCCGGATCGATGGGACATTTTATGGATGCATATCTTCTCGGCAAAGCAGATGCAGCACTTGCAGCCAGCATTTTTCATTTCGGTGAAGTAAAAATACCCGAACTAAAAGATTTCCTAAACAAAAGAAACATACCCATTCGACTTTAATTCAACTATCATGAATCTTGACTTTTCTAAATTGAATGGCCTTATCCCCTGCGTAGTGCAGGATTCAAAAACATCCGTAGTGCTGATGCTTGGCTTCATGAACGAAGAGGCCTATCAAAAAACAGTAGAAGAAAAATTAGTTACATTTTATAGTCGCAGTAAAAAACGATTGTGGACCAAAGGCGAATCTTCAGGAAATAATTTGGAGTTGGTGGAGATACTTGAAGACTGTGACCACGATACGCTGCTGCTGAAAGTAATTCCAAGAGGGCCAGTTTGCCACACCGGGGCTGACACTTGTTTCAATGAAAAGAATGAGGGCAATAAAATTCTTTTCCTGGAGAAGATTATTCAGGATCGAAAGAGAAACCCAAAACAAGGTTCTTATACCACAAGTCTTTTTGATTCTGGGATCAATAAAATTGCACAAAAAGTAGGTGAAGAAGCCGTAGAACTTATTATTGAGGCAAAAGACCAGGACAAAACCTTGTTCCTGAATGAAGCAGCAGATTTAATGTATCACTATTTAGTTTTACTAGCGGCAAAAGGTCATTCCTTCGATGAGGTTAAAAGCATACTTCGTCAACGACATGCAAAGTAAAAAGTAGGTACCTACCAAAAGTCAGTCTGGAAGCCTGCCACTCTTTTGTCAATTAGTTTACATCTACACATTTTTTGGGAGTCAGAATTGACAATGTGAATTAGCCTCTCTATTTTGAGGCATGAATCCAAAATCCAAAATAATCCAGGGCTACCCATTTGTAGAATATCATCACGAAAGATACTCGGAAAGCGAAATGCTTAAG
>JANOLM010000105.1:0-7574 GCA_031419815.1 Bacteroidia bacterium | reverse complement strand
ATTTGCGGTTCGATTTTTATCGTCAATGAGAAAATTAATTTTAGTCGTAGTCTGTTGGTTATCTGTTTCGCAACTATGCGGACAGCAGCTCACTTTTCCTGACTCACCCGGATGGAATGTGTTGAATGAAGGTGAAGAACTTTCTTTTTTTGTAACGACAACTGATTCTGTGCGCCCTCGGTTTTCGTTTGAGGGTGTCAATAGCTACAACATTCAGTTTGATTCCCTCGGTCATTTTTATTGGAAGCCTCCATTTGATTTAGTTGACCGTTTGGAAAAACAAAAAGAAATTGTTTTGATTTTTCAGGCAGAGTGGCCTGATAACCGCAGAGTTCGCAAACAAATTACATTTACCGTGCAACATAAAAACCGGCCCCCAACAGTGGAAGATCTTCCGGTATTTTACGTGAAACAAGCTGCCTTTAATCCCTATCAAATACCCTCGCAGTATGTCAGCGATCCTGATGGTGATCCGCTCTTATTTAGAATCACACCATCACAACTACCCGAAGGTGTTACATTAACTTCATTGGGACTTCTCACCTGGACGCCTTCGCGAAACCAGTTCAACAGCTTAAAAAATAATCCTATTATTTTAGAGTTTGCAGTTCAAGATCAACCCGATAGAGCCGAGACAAAAGGGAAAATCAAAATCGCCCAAACACAACTTGACTTGCCACCGGAAATATTACTGGTACCAGGCGATACGAGCATAACCATCAAGGAAGATCAATTGATCAATTTTAAAGTATATGCCTCTGATCCTAACGGGGACGAAAATATTTTCAGTATTGGCTTTATAGCATCTGATCCGCGTTTACCCAATAACAGCCTTAAAGAAAACTCACCTGTACAATATGAGTTTACCTGGACACCTGGCTATTCGTTTGTTGATGACACTCAGATATCACTGACAACGCAGATTATATTCTTTGTTTTAGATAAATCGAACAATCGCACCCAACGAAAAGTAAATATTCGTGTCTCTGATACGGAAAATTTAATTAAAAAGGACGCTCACCTTTTTGAAAAATATAAGAGTAATCTCACGGATGCGATGGCTCTGATTAAAGAGTTGGACGAGAACCAGAAAAAATTAAATAACGATTATAAAAAAGCTAAGAAGGGCAAGAAAAGCCGCTCGATTGTAAATGCTTCATTAGGTGCTGCCACCGGTTTTACACCTTTGATTATAAATGCTCCCAACCAGGCTAAAATTATCTCTGGAGTCGGTGGAACTACTGTACTTACATTTGGAACATTGGAAGCTACAGAGGTGATAGGCCGATCTAAAGAAGGTATTTTGGAGAAAATTAAAATTAACATCGACATTCGAAACAAAACGCAAGCCGTAGGAGATGACTTTGCCCGGAAGTATGCTTTAAAGTCTGCCCGCAGGGGTGTTGAATTTGATAAGGACATCGAAAAACTACGTGCTACATTAAATGATCAACGCATTGTTTTGCTTGAACTAGATGCGTATACCAAAAATGCAAGCAAAGCTGATGACAAAGACATCAAAAATGTCTTTCTCGACTATGGCGATGACTCAAAATAGAAAGTTGCAAGTTGTAGTTTGGCAAAAGGATAGAAAGCTATACATTTGCAATCCTAAAATTTTAGAATAAGCCGATACAGAGGAATGGTAGAGCGGTTTATTGCACCGGTCTTGAAAACCGGAGACCCTTCGCGGGGTCCGGGGGTTCGAATCCCTCTTCCTCTGCTGGATCAAAATCGAACAAGCTCAAGACCTCGGATTCTTTAGGGATTCGAGGTTTTTTGTTTTAGCAATTCAATAACGCTTAACCCTTGCAGCCACTTTGGGTGACCGTAAAATTTAAAAGCTATTCGCCCTAAAATCATTGACAATCATCACTTGCCAGCACAGCAGCGACTCAAAATAAACCTGCCGTTTAAGTAAATCCCATTTTCCCATCTCCAATCTTTATGTAGCCTGCGATGATATTTAGACTAAACATTCCATTCATGAATAAAATTTTTCTACTACTGGCATTTCTTGTTCTGTCCCTGGGGTTCACCTTCGCGCAGGAAACCTTTCCCGGAAATGATGTAAAAGACCAACGGACGGGGGCTTTCGCCTTCATCAATGCAACCATTTTTATTAATTCAACAACCAAAATTGAAGGCGGCACACTGCTCATCCGCGATGGCAAGATTGAAAAATCCATGGCTGCCGGACAAGCGGTGCCAGCCAGTTACATCACCATTGACCTGAAGGGAAAATTCATCTACCCTTCCTTTATTGATTTGCACACAAACTATGGCCTGCCAAAAGTGGAGACACCACAAGGAGGCGGTGGCTTTTTTGGTGGCGCAGAACAAATCCAAACCAAGACGAAAGGCGCCTTTAATGATAACCAGTCTATCAAGTCTGAGTATAATGCTTTCGCGGAATTTACTGCAGACAGCAAGACGGCAGAGAAATTTCGGGCAGCAGGCTTTGGTGCCGTACTTACGTTTCGTCCGGATGGGCTTGCCAGAGGAACATCTGCTATTGTAACCGTTGGCGATGACCGTGATAACGTGGTGGTATTGAAAGACAAAGCGTCCGCACATTATTCTTTCAACCGCGGCACTTCGCGCCAAAATTATCCCGTATCGCTCATGGGTTTTATTGCACTGCTCCGCCAGACCTATTTAAATGCAGAATGGTACGCTAAGCAAACCAACAAACCCTTCAAAGACCTGAGCCTTGAAGCCTGGACGGCATCGCAAAACCTGCCGCAAATTTTTGATGCAAATGGATGGATAAACGACTTGCGTGCCGATAAATTGGGCGATGAGTTTGGCAAGCAATACATTATCTGCGGAGGCGGAGACGAATACCAGCGCGTGGCCGAAGTAAAAGCCACCAACGCCCCGTTTATTATCCCCATCAATTATCCGGATGCCTATGATGTGGAAGATCCGTTCGATGCCGAGCGCACCAGCTTGGCTGAGATGAAACACTGGGAACTAGCACCCACCAATCCGGCCGCTTTGGAAAAGGCAGGAATTGAATTCGCGATTACATCCGACAGGCTAAAAGAAAAAACCGACCTCCTGAAAAATATTCGCAAGGCGATACAATTTGGTTTGTCAGAAACGGTAGCATTAAAATCATTAACGGAAACGCCAGCCAAATTAGTTGGTCTTCAAAATAGAATTGGTAGCCTGAACAACGGCCTTGAAGCCAACTTCATCATCTCATCAGGTAATTTGTTTGCAGAAGAAACTATCATCCATGAAAATTGGGTGCAGGGAAAACGCTACAGCTTGAAAGAACTTGATGCGCCTGATTACAGCGGCACATACAATCTCTCTGTTGATGGAAAAACATACATCATGGAAGTGAGCGATAAACCCGGAAGCCATAAATTCAAAATAAAAGTATCGGACAGTGTGAGCGTAGATGGCAAAACCAAATTGGAAAAAAACCTTATCACCCTTAGTTTCAATTTGGTAAAGAAAGGTGATGAACTTGTTAGGCTCACAGGTTGGAGGCAAGGCAACACTTGGTTGGGTAAAGGTCAGCTTATGAATGGAAATTGGGTGGATTGGAAAGCGGATTTGACTGGCCCTCTCGATAAAAAGGAAGTTAAAAAAGAAGATAAGAAAGTCATAAAGCCGATAGGAAATGTGATTTATCCTTTCAATGCTTTTGGCTCTAAAGAGAAAATTAAGCAGGAGGAAATTCTCATAAAAAATGCCACGGTATGGACCAACGAAAAAGATGGCATCCTTCAAAATTCTGATGTGTTGTTAAGGGATGGAAAAATATCAGCCATCGGAAAAAACCTGACCACCACCGGACGAACCATTGACGGGACTGGCAAACATTTAACGCCTGGCATTATTGATGAACACTCGCACATTGCCGCGGCCGCGATTAACGATGCAGCCACCAACTCTTCGATGGTTCGCATTGCCGATGTATTAAACTCCGAAGACATTAGCATTTACCGCACGTTGGCCGGGGGAGTTGTTAGCGTTCAGGTGCTGCACGGCTCGGCCAATCCAATTGGCGGTCAATCGGCCATCATCAAATTGAAATGGGGCACAGGGCCGGAAGAACTAAAGATAAAAGGCTCAGACCCATTCATCAAGTTTGCCTTAGGCGAAAATGTAAAACGCTCAAGCAATACACAGAGCATCCGCTATCCACAAACCCGCATGGGCGTGGAGCAGATTTATGTGGATGCCTTCACCAACGCCATTGAATATGAAAAGAAGTGGAGAGATTACAACGCCCTTCCCGCCAATTCGAAAGTGGGCGCCATCGCACCGAGGCGCGATTTGGTTGACGAAACTATTCTTGAAATTGTCCGAGGCAAGCGGTTCGTCACCTGCCACTCTTATGTACAAACAGAAATCAACATGATGATGAAAGTAGCGGAGCAGTTCGGCTTTCGCATCAACACGTTCACACACATACTGGAAGGTTACAAAGTTGCCGACAAGATGAAAGCGCATGGCGCGGGTGCCTCTACATTCTCTGACTGGTGGAATTACAAATGGGAAGTGCATTACGGCATTCCATACAATGCATCCATTTTGAACCGCGAAGGTGTGCTAACGGCCATCAACTCAGACGATGCCGATATGGGTAGAAGGTTAAACCAGGAGGCGGCCAAGGCCGTGCGGTATGGAGAGACATCCGAAGAAGACGCTTTAAAAATGATTACACTGAACCCGGCCAAAATGCTGCACCTCGATAACCAGATGGGAAGTATTAAGGTGGGCAAGTCTGGCGATGTAACGTTGTGGACGGGCCACCCGCTTTCGGTGTATTCCAAAGCTGACAAAACGATTATTGAGGGAGCAGTTTATTTTGATTTGGACAAAGACCAACAACTGAGAAAAGAATTGCGCGAAGAACGCGCACGGCTAACAGCTAAAATGGTTGATGCCAAGAAAGACGGAGTAGCAACACAAAAACCTACTGGCCGCCAACAACAGCAATTCCATTGTGACGATATGCTTATCGAGAATTCTGAAATGGAGCAGCGTTAAAAAGTTAAAATGATAACTATTATGAAAAATATAATTTCAACATACATTTTCTGCGCATTGTTTATTTCTATAACCGTAAACGCGCAAGTACCAATACCGGCAGGCCCGCAACAAAAGCCGATGATGATTACCGGGGCAACCATTCACGTGGGCAACGGGCAGACTATTGAAAACGGAACGATTGCGTTTGAAAATGGCAAACTCACTTACGTGGGAACGAGTGCTTCGGCCTCAGTCGACCAATCCAAATATGAAGTCATCAATGCCAGTAGCAAGCATGTTTATCCTGGCTTCATCATCACCAATTCGCAACTCGGCCTGCAGGAAGTTTCGTCTGTCCGCGCTACTATTGATTCGGACGAGACGGGAGATTTCAACCCCAATGTGCGGTCGCAAATTGCTTTCAATACCGACAGTGAGATAATCCCTACTTATCGGTTTAATGGAATACTGCTAGCCGAAGTTGCCCCCGTTGGAGGCGTAATTTCCGGCACGTCAAGCGTAATGCAGGTGGAGGGCTGGAACTGGGAAGATGCCACGCACACGAAAGATGTAGCCATACACTTCACCTGGCCGGGGATTCAAAAGAGGCGTTTTGATTTTGAGACATTTTCTTTTGTGAATGAGATCAATGCAGATTACTCCAAGAATGTGCAGGAGATAAATAATTTCTTTAATGATGCAATTGCATACAGTAAGGTAAGCCCGAAACGGACGAACCTTAAGATGGACGCCATGCAGGGATTATTCGCGGGTACACAAACACTCATCATCCACGCAAGTGGCAGTAAAGAAATTATTGAGGCTGTAAAGTTCGCGCAGGATAAAGGAGTAAAACGTATGGCCATTTTATCAGCCGATGCAGCACTCAAAGTGGCCTCGTTCCTGAAAGACAATTCCATACCGGTAATCATTTCTATGGTTCATGATTTACCGGCTCGTACCGATGATGACGTGGATGGACCTTATGTGCTTCCGGGCTTGCTCTCCAAGGCAGGAATAATGGTTGCATTTTCACATGCCGATGACCTGGCTCGTGGGCGCAACCTTCCCTTCTATGCCGGCACGGCCATCGCCTATGGCATGGATAAAGAAGAAGCATTGAAAGGACTCACTCTTTACCCGGCAAAAATATTGGGCATTGATAAGGTTACAGGAACGCTTGAAGTTGGGAAGGATGCCACATTGTTTATCTCAGAAGGGGACGCGCTTGACTTTCGCGGCAATAAAGTAAGTGAGTCATTCATTGTTGGCAAACGCACTACATTGAATAACAAGCAGCAAGAGTTGTATAATCGATATTCGAAAAAGTACGGGCATATTAAATAACGGAAGTTGAAAGGCTTGTTCATTTTCGAAAACAGAAAAGGATCCAATGAAGTATATTTAACAGTAAAATAAAATCTCCATCTATGAAAAAAACTTCTTTCAGAAACAGGTTAGTACTATTGATAGTCTTGTTAACCTGCTCTACAATTTCATTTTCCCAACAGTTTAAGGCGTTACTGTTTACCAAAACGGATGGCTTTCACCACGAATCCATACAGGAAGGTGTAGCGGCCATGCGCTTGTTGGCCAGCCGGAATAATTTCACCATCGATTGGCATGAGAATGCTGCTGTCTTTAATGACAAAGGGTTGGAAAAATACAATGTTGTTATTTTTCTAAACACAACAGGAAATATTTTAAATGATGAACAGCAGGCGGCCTTTGAAAAATTCATCAAAGCAGGAAAAGGATATGTAGGAATTCATAGTGCATCGGACACTGAATACGATTGGGTGTGGTACACAAAGTTGGTGGGTATGATGTTTAAGATTCATCCGCAGCAACAGACCGCCTACCTTAAAGTGGAGGACAGTAATTTTCCTGGCATGGAACGTTTTCCGAAAAAACTTTTGTGGACAGACGAATGGTATGACTTTGGCGATCGCAAATCAGATGACTTGCATTTTTTGGTAAGTATTGATGAAAAGTCCTATGACCCTTATGCTAAATGGGGTGAAAAAGAAAGCAAAGGCATGGGTAATTTTCATCCTATTTCCTGGTATCATAATTATGATGGTGGGCGTGCCTTTTATACTGCGCTTGGGCATATCCCTTTAACTTTTTCTGATCAGACTTTTCTCGATCACCTTTATGGAGGCATCTATTGGGCCGCTACCGGAAAGGGACTCTGAGAGTAATGCGTCTAAAATAAATTGAACACCGCGAGGATATTACAGCATACTACATAGCTTCGCGACACTGAGTTGCCAGTGTAAGGAAATTTTAATTACGCAAAATATTAACTGACCTTACGCAAAATAATGAACGTCTTTGCGAGCACCTGCGGGGATTTGTGTGGTAGGGCGAAGCAATCTCCGAATTTAAGGATTGCTTCGTCCCACCCACTGCCAGCGCTGGCACTCTCAATGACGTCAAATTGTTGGTTCTGCGTAACATCAGATATTAAATGTAACAGAGATCATGAACCTTCATGCCATTTCTGTTCAACTCCGTAGGAGTCGTATGTTTATAGCCCTATCTCTATTATAAACATACGACCCCATTCGGGGGCA